>NZ_JBHTVQ010000050.1:0-57627 GCF_042792855.1 Streptomyces sp. NPDC056600 | reverse complement strand
GGGGTGCGGCGGGCCTCTTCCCTGCGGGAGAAATCGGTCAGCAGCAGCCGCCGCCCTCGCGGGGGTCGGCGTCGCGCCGGTCGACCCGCCGGTTCTCGAACTCCCGGCGGGTCAGCACCCGCACGTGGGGGTCGTGGGAGCGGGCGTGGGCCACGTACCGGTCGTACGCGTGCTCGCCGTTCAGCTCGCGCACGTACCACCAGGCGCGGGCGCCGGCCTCCCTCAGGCGGGTCAGGGCGGGGGGCATCACTTGGCTCCGGCGCCGACCAGTTCCTTCTCGTCGGCCTGCGGCTTGCGCAGCGAGAAGGAAGGAACCTCCATCTCGGACCTGACGTACGGGTCCTCCTGGAGCGGGATCCTGCCCTTCCCGCGCAGGTGGGCGACCGAGACGCACAGGCAGGAGAAGAAGACCACCAGCGTCAGACCGGCGAAGACGGCCATCAGGGTGCCGGTCACCGTGGAGTTGGTGATCACCGTCTCCATCTGCGCGAGGCTCTTCGCCGGGGCGAGCACCTCACCGGCCTGAAGGGCGTCCGCGTAGGTGGAGCGCTGGGCCCAGAAGCCGATCTTGGGGTTGTCGGAGAACAGCTTCTGGTAGCTCGCGGTCATGGTCACGGCCAGCGCCCAGGCGAGCGGCAGGGCCGTGATCCATGCCCACTTCGCGCGGCCGGACTTGATCAGCAGTGTGGTGGAGATGGTCAGCGCGATGGAGGCCAGCAGCTGGTTGGCGATGCCGAACAGCGGGTAGAGCTGGTTGATCCCGCCGAGCGGGTCGCTGACGCCGACCCACAGGAAGTAGCCCCAGCAGAGCACCACGAGCGCGGAGCAGAGCCAGATGGCCGGCTTCCAGTCCTTGTCGCGGAAGCGCGGGACGACGTTGCCGATGGTGTCCTGCAGCATGAAACGGCCCACCCGGGTCGCGGCGTCCACCGCGGTCAGGATGAAGAGCGCCTCGAACATGAGGGCGAAGTGGTACCAGAAGGACATCATCCCGGTGGAGCCGAACGCCTTGGCGAGCACCATCGACATGCCCACGGCCAGCGTCGGGGCGCCGCCGGTGCGGGCGATCAGGCTCTCCTCGCCGACCTGGTCGGCCGCGTGCTGCAGCGCCTCGGGGGAGATGGTGAAGCCGAAGCCCGCCACCGCCTGGGAGGCCGACTGCACGGTGTCGCCCAGCACGCCGGCCGGGGCGTTCATCGCGTAGTACAGGCCCGGGTCCAGGACGCAGGCGCAGACCAGCGCCATGATCGCGACGAAGGACTCCATCAGCATCGAGCCGTAGCCGATGCCCGCGATCTGGCTCTCCTTCTGGATCATCTTCGGCGTGGTGCCGGCCGAGATCAGGGAGTGGAACCCGGACAGGGCGCCGCAGGCGATGGTGATGAAGGCGAACGGGAACAGCGAGCCGGCGAAGACCGGACCGGTGCCGCTGCTCGCGAACTCGGAGACGGCCGGGACGTTGACGTCCGGGTTGGCGACCAGCACGCCCACGGCGAGCAGCACGATCGTGCCGATCTTCATGAACGTGGAGAGGTAGTCACGCGGGGCGAGCAGCATCCAGACCGGCAGCACGGCGGCCACGAAGCCGTAGACCACCAGGCAGATCACCAGGGTCTTCGGGCTCAGGACGAAGGCGTCCGCGAAGGAGGACTCGGAGACCCAGCGGCCGCCCATGATGGCCGCGAGCAGCAGCACGACGCCGATCAGGCTCACCTCGGTGACCCGGCCCGGACGCAGGAAGCGCAGGTAGCCGCCCATGAAGAGGGCGATCGGGATGGTCATGCCGATGGAGAAGGTGCCCCACGCGGAGTGGGCCAACGCCTGCACGACCACCAGGGCCAGCACGGCCAGGATGATGATCATGATCGCGAAGACGGCGATCAGCGCGGCGATGCCGCCGATCCGTCCGATCTCGTCCCGGGCCATCTGGCCGAGCGACTTGCCGTTGCGGCGGGTCGAGAAGAAGAGCACGACCATGTCCTGGACCGCGCCCGCGAAGATCACGCCGACGATGATCCAGATGGTGCCGGGCAGGTAGCCCATCTGCGCCGCGAGGACCGGGCCGACCAGCGGGCCGGCGCCCGCGATCGCCGCGAAGTGGTGGCCGAAGAGCACCCGCTTGTCGGTGGGGTGGTAGTCCACGCCGTCGTTGTGCCGCTCCGCCGGGGTGGCGCGCGTGTCGTCCACACGGAGAACCCGGCGGGCGATGAAGCGGGCGTAGAACCGCTGGGCGATGAGGTAGGAACCGACCGCCGCGGCGACGATCCAAATGGCCGAAATCTTCTCACCGCGAGCGAGGGCGATGGCTACCCAACCGGCGGCGCCGATGGCTGCCACCAGCAGCCATACGGCGATGCTGCGGGGACTGGTGCGGGACACGTCGACGTGCCTTTCGTTCAGTGGGTTCCTGGCGCTTCACTGATGCTAACGGGGGTAACACGCGTCTCATCAGGGATGTTGCATATGTCACTTATCTGATCGGAACAAAGAAGGGTGACCGGTCGCGTAAGCGATATCCGGCCACCCTTGGGTGGGTCGAGGTCGAGCCGGTGGTCAGCGCCCTCGGCGGAGGGCCAGGTCCGCGACCACCGGCCGGTGGTCCGAGGCCAGGGTCTCGGGCACCGTGACGTCCTTGACCACGACCGCGCCCGGGGACACCGTGACGTAGTCGATACGGGTCCTCGGGTTGAGTGCCGGGTAGGTCGGCACGTCCGCCCCGGCCTCGGTCGAGGCGTCGGTCAGGCGCTCCCAGAGGGGCGCCAGCTCGGGGGCGGCGTGGACGGCATTGAAGTCGCCGGTGAGGATCTGGCGCGGACAACGGCCGTGCGCGTCGCAGTCCTCGTCGAGGATCCGCAGCGTGTCGGCGACCTGGGCGGAGCGCACCGAGGGGTCCGCCCGGTAGTCGAGGTGCGTGGTGTAGACGTGCACCGGGACGCCCCTGACCCGGATCCGCACCTCGGGGAAGCCGGGTGCGGGCGCGGGCACCGGGTTCGCCTCCTGGGTGGAGAGCCGGGTGATGTCGTGGTTCTCGGCCGCCAGGATCGGATGCCGGGAGAGCACCGCCACCCCGTACTCGCGGCGCGGGGCGTCCGCGGAGAGCGGGTCCAGGCTGTATATCGGGGCGAAGTACACCTCCATGCCCAGTCTCGTGCCCAGCTCGGCCGCCAGGTCGCGCCACCCGCTCCTGGCGCCCCAGTGGACGTCCACCTCCTGCAGGCCGATCACGTCCGCGTCCAGGGAGCGCAGCTCCTCGACCTGCCGGTCGAGGTCGAAGACGTTGTCCGTCCCCGCCCCCGCGTGGATGTTGTACGAGACCACCCGCAGCGGCACGGTCGCCGCCCCGGCCGGCGGATCCGCGTACGCGCCCGCCGGAGCGGCGCCCGGGAACACGAGCGCGCCCAGCAGTCCCGCGGTGAGTAGAAGTTGTGCCGTACGACGACGCCGCATCACGCAGCCCCCTCAAGTCCGTTGGGGATCTTGGCACTTGCGCGCAGTACGGTACCGGCGCTGAGCACCGGGCGGAACGCCGCCGCGCCCGGGGGAGCGGAGCGGGCGCCGTGCCGCCTACCGCGCCGGAGGCAAGGGCTCCGTGGGCCCGTCGTCCAGCCGCAGCACCAGGCGGCAGGCGTCCTCGGCCTCCACGGCCACCCGGCGGCCCCAGTGGGCGCTCAGCCGCTCCGCGACCCTCACCAGCCGTATACGGTCCTCCCGGGTGTGGGCGGGGAAGCGGACCAGCCCGTGGTCCGCGATCGCGTTGCCCAGATCGTGGAAGAGCACCGCCTGGAAGCGGCGTTCCTCCTCCGCGCTCAGCGGCGACGGACCGTCCGCCGCCGACGGCCCCGGCACGACCCGCACGTTGTAGAGGTCTCGCGGCATCGTGCACCGGTCCGTTCGTCGGGTGGTCCTGGAGGAGGATCCGACGAGACTACCGGGGCGGTTCACCCCGGCGGGTGACCCCTGTGGTGTCGCCCCGACGCGGCGGCCGCATGCCGTGACGATGGTGACCGTGCGTCAAGACGAACCGACCAAGCGACCGCGCGCGGCACTGTCCGCGCTGGCCCTCGCCCTGGCCGCCACCGCGGTCACCGCGCCCACCGCGACGGCGGACACGGCCTCCGCCGCCAGGCCCGACCCCTGCACCGGAGAGTTCCGGGGCGACGCCCGGCTCGGCCCCGCGAACCTTCCCGACCCCGCCGAACCGCCCGTCGGCCCCCTCCTGCGCGGCTACCACCGCACCGGCGGCCTCTCCGCCCGCGACTTCCTCGCCGCCTACTGGAAGGAGGACGGCCCGAGCGGCTCCGGCGGCTGGAAGTACCCGCCCAACGACGGGTTCGCCGAGGTGAACGGCGAGGTGGACAAGCAGGTCGAGACCCTCGAACCCGGCGCGGAGCTCGACCGGTTCGGGTCGGAGTACGGCTCCTACCTGGCTCCGGCGGGCGACCCGTACGCCAAGCGTGCGCTGCCCCCGCAGAACCTGAACACCCGGGACACGGCCTACCCCTGCGACTACCACCGCTACACCGTCACCCGGAGGTTCGACGTCTGGCAGGGCCGCGCCATGCCGTGGTTCGAGCAGCCGGGCGGAGGACAGCAGATCAAGCTCGACCCCGCGCTGCTCATGCCCGGCCCCGACGAGCGGCTGAACGTCGGATGGCTGCTCGACCACGGCTATCTCGCGCCCGCACGGGACACCGGCCGCTAGACCGGCCCGGCCACCCCGCCCGGCACTACGCTCGTGGTCATGGACCGCGCCGCACTGCACGCCGCGTTGCACGCCGCGGAAGTGCCGGGCGGGTACTACCGCATCGAGGGCGTGCACGAACCCGCGCCCCCGCCCGTCGACTTCCTCTATCTGCGCCGGGCGCCGGACGAACCGGAAGCCTGGGAGACCGGCGCCTACGAGCGCGGCAGGTGGGAGCCGGTCGCCCGCCACCGGGACGAGAGCGCGGCCTGCGTCCACCTGCTGCGCCTGCTCACCAGGGCGGCACCGGGCCGCGGATGAGGCGAGCCCCGCGCCCCGCGGCACGGGCCCGCGCCGTCCCCGAACGCTGATCGGCCCGCCGGCCGCCCTCAGTCGTCCTCCGGGTCGATCAGCCGCAGTGCCTGTTCCACGGAGGCCAAGGACTCGCCCGTCCCGGTCATGGCGACCACGTCCAGCGCCGTGTCCGCCAGCTTGATGACGTGCTCGTCGCCGTGCTCGGCCGCGCGGGCGAAGAGCTCGCCGGCCGTTCCCGACACCTCGGGGACGCGACCCGCGGGCGTCGCGTAGACGGCGGTCACCGCCGCGGACGCGGCCCAGGCGGCCTCCAGGCTCGGCACCCACAGCTCGCATGGCAGAGCGGGAAGGGTGCGCAGCACGGCGTTGGGAGCCGTCGCCGCATGCACCAGCATCACCGGGTCCCCGTGCGCGTGGGCGGCGAACCGGCCGGTCGCCGCCGTCACGAGACCGCGCAGCAGCTCCCGTGCCTCCTCGGGCGAGGCCGGGGCCCGCAGTGCCGCGGTGGCCTCGCTCCAGCCCGCCGTCGCCTCCAGCCGGTCCAGCCGCTCCCGGATGCCGCCGGCCCGGACGTCCACCGTCGGCACCCCGGTCAGCGCCTCGGCCGGACCCGCGACGCCCGACGGTCCGGTCACACCGGCCAGCGGCTGATGGCGGCCCGCCCAGTAGGCCAGGCCGTGCGCCAGCTCCGTGATCCTCGCCGCGTTGTCGCCGTCCTCGAGCAGCGCCCGCACCGCGTGACCCACCCGGATCACGGGGTGGGTGGCGCCCGCCGCGATGCCCGGCAGCAGCCGCGGCCACCAGCGCACCAGTACCGCCCGCCAGCCCTCCTCGGCGACGGCCCGGCCGAAGTACACCGTCCAGTCCCCGAGCCGGCGCGGATCGCCCAGCGCCTCGCGCCACTCCTGCTCCCTCACAGGGTCCGTCGAGCGCGGCATGTCCTCCAGCTTGTTCAGCGCGTAGTGCTCCAGCCAGCGGTGCACGCCGTGCCCGTGGCCGTGCCGCACCAGCGCCTCCACCGCCATCGGCGCGTGGTTGGACAGCCACCCCCGGCGCTCCGGCCCCGCCCGGTGCAGTCTCTCCAGCGCCTCGTCCAGTACTCCGGTGTCCGTGCCGCCCATCGTCGTCAGCTCCCTCGGATCGCCTGATGCCGTCACGCTACGAGAGGGCCGCGGCCCGGAACACCGGCGCGGGACCTAGGCCCCGGGTCCCGGTCGCACTCCGCCCCCGGGACTGTGCTGAACTGGGACGACATGCCCGCCCGACCGCCCCGGGAGACCCCTTGACCCTCCGCTACCGCCAGCCCGGCGTCGTCCTCACCGACCACCGCTTCACCGTCCCGCTCGACCACGCCGACCCGGACGGCGAGACGATCGAGCTGTACGCGCGCGAGGTGGTGGCGAGCGACAAGGCGGACCAGGACCTGCCCTGGCTGGTGTACCTGCAGGGCGGTCCCGGCATGCCCGCCAGCCGCTTCGTCGGCCGCCAGGCCTGGCTGGAGCGGGCCCTGCGGGAGTTCCGGGTCCTCCTCCTCGACCAGCGGGGCACCGGCGCGTCCACGCCCGCCAACCGCCAGACGCTGCCGCTGCGCGGCGGCCCCGCCGAACAGGCCGCGTACCTCGCGCACTTCCGCGCCGACTCGATCGTCCGCGACTGCGAGGCGATCCGGCCGCTGCTCACCGGCGGCGCGCCGTGGACCGTCCTCGGCCAGAGCTTCGGCGGCTTCTGCACCGTCACCTACCTCTCGCTGGCCCCCGAGGGCCTGGCCGCCGCCCTGATCACCGGCGGGCTTCCCTCGACGACCGCGCGCGCCGAGGACGTCTACCGGGCCGCCTACCCGCGCATGGAGCGCAAGGTCGACGCCCACTACACCCGCTACCCGCAGGACGTCGAGCGGGTCCGCCGGATCGCCGAGCACCTGCTGCGCGAGGACGTCGTCCTGCCGAACGGGCACCGGCTCACCGCGGAGTCGTTCCAGTCGCTGGGCATCCTGCTCGGCTCCGGTGACGGCAGCCACCGTCTGCACTTCCTGCTGGAGGACGCGTTCCTCCTGCCCACGACGCGCGGGCTCGAGCTCTCCGACGCCTTCCTCGAGCAGGTGCAGCAGACGCTCTCCTACGCGAGCCACCCGCTGTACGCCCTGCTCCACGAGGCCATCTACGCCCAGGACGCGCAGCCGACCGCCTGGGCCGCCGAACGGGTGCGCACCGAGTTCCCCCGGTTCGACGCCGCCAAGGCGCTCGCCGGCGGCGAGGCGGTGCTGCTCACCGGCGAGACGGTCCACCCGTGGCTGTTCGACTGCGATCCGGCGCTGCGGCCGCTCAAGGAGACGGCGGAGGTCCTCGCCGCCCGCACCGACTGGACCCCGCTCTACGATCCGGCGCGGCTCGCCGCCAACGAGGTCCCGGTGGCGGCCGCCGTCTACCACGACGACCTGTACGTCGACACGGCCCACTCGCTGGAGACGGCCCGGGCCATCCGGGGTCTGCGCACCTACGTCACCGACGAGTTCGAGCACGACGGGGTGCGGGCCGGCGGTCCGCGCGTCCTGGACCGGCTGCTCGCCCTGGTACGCGACGAGGCCTGAGGCGGCGACGCCGCGGCCCCGGCCCGGGACCGCGGCGCACCCGCCCCACCACCCGGCCGTCACGGTCCGCCCCTCACCGCCCGGCGGTCACCGCCCGGCCGTCACCGCCTCCTCGGGCGCCGGCCGGGGCGTCCGGCGCTCCAGGCGCAGGCGCAGGTCCTCCGGCATCAGGGTGAGCCGCTCCGAGACGCTCAGCCGGTAGCCGGGCTCCGGCAGCATCTCGTAGCGGCGCAGCAGCAGCCCGAGCACCAGCGTCGCCTCGTGCAGCGCGAACTGACGGCCGATGCAGGCCCGCGCACCGGTGCCGAACGGCTTGAAGACGTGCGGTGGACGGGCCCGCACCGCCGACGCCTCGAACCGGTCCGGGTCGAACCGCTCCGGCTCGGGACCCCACACCGCGGGGTCCCGGTGCAGCAGCGGAAGCACCACCAGCGCCCAGGCGCCCCGCCGCATCGGATGCGTGCCGCCGAGCACCGTGTCCTCCAGCGCGGCCCGGGCGAAGGCCGGGGCGGTCGGCCACAGCCGCAGCGACTCGTCCAGCACCCGCCGCACGTGCCGCAGTTTCGCCACCTGCTCGTAGCCCGGGGAGGCGACGTCACCCCACACCCGGTCCACCTCCTCGCGCGCCCGCGCCGCGATCTCCGGGTGCTGCGACAGGTAGTGCAGCGCGAACGACAGCGCGCCCGAGGTCGTCTCGTGACCCGCCACCAGGAAGGTGATCACCTGGCGGCGTACGTTGTCCAGCGACAGCCGCTCCCCGGTGTCCGGGTGAGCGGTCTCCAGCATCCGGTCCAGCAGGTCGCCGTCACCGGGCCGCCCGTCGGCGACCCGGGCCCGGACCACCTCGTCCACCGTGTCGTTGAGCAGTGCCATGTCCCGCTCGCCGCCCAGGTCGGCGGCCCGGCCGCCGAACAGGCCGGCCAGCGGGGCGGGCAGGGCCACACGCCGCTGCGCGTAGCTCAGGTAGCCCACCATCGCCTCGACGAAGGGGTGCGGACTCTCCCGTTCGAAGGAGCCGAAGTCGTGGCCGAACCCGGTCCTGGCGATCGTCTCCAGGGTCAGCTTGGTCATGTCGCCGGGCACGTCCACCGCGCGTCCGGCCGCGAGCTCGGCGTCCCAGCGGTCGGTCAGCCGGCCCGCCACGTCCAGCATGGCGCCGTGGTAGCCCGCCATCGCCTCACGGCTGAAACCCGGCGCCAGCACGTCGTGGGCCAGCTGCCAGTTCGGCTCGTGGTTGTGCGCCGTGAACAGCCCGTCCCTGGCGAGGGGACGCAACGCCGCGATGCCCGGGGCGACGTGCTTGGCGAACCGGGACTCGTCCGACAGCTCGCCGGCCAGGTCGGCGCCCCCGACGAGGACGATCTCGAAGGAGAGCACCTTCCTGCGGAAGATCGGCCCCAGGGCCTGTCCGCGGCGCACCGTGTCCTGTACCGGCCGGGTGCGGTCGGTGCCCAGGACGTCCCCCAGCAGCGGCACCCTGCGGGGCGGGTGCGGGACCAGGTCGAGCCGCGGCCAGGCCTCCCGGACGCTCGGCACCGGCGTCGCCGCCCGGACCGGACTGCTGCTCTCCATGGACCCTCCCGATCGAACCGCCGCGTCATCCGGCCGCCCCCGTACCGCCGCGCCGCTTGACCGCCGCGCTGCCGTACCGCGTGAGGGCGGCCCGGTGACCATCGTGCCTTCCGTGGACGGCCCGTCACCAGTCCCCGTCGGCCACCGGCCTTCCCGGCTCGTCGCCGAGCTGGACCACCTGCTGCGGCTTCGGCTCGGCCCACGGGGAGTGGTCGTCGCCGAGCCAGTCGCCGACCGGCTTGACGCCCGCGAGGGTCTCCGAGGGATCGAGGTCCACCGCGCTCTCGTCGTAATGCTCGAACCAGGGCAGCCCCGCCCGGGTGTAGGCGGCGCGGTCGACGGGCGAGGGCGGCGCGGCCTCACCGGTGATGCGGCGCCACTCCGGCGGCGTCACCAGGTGCACGAAGACCCGGCCGGAGGGCTCGGTGGCCCAGTCGGCCGACGGGCGCCGGTCCTGATGCACCTGCTGGCGCATGGAGCCGCCCGCGCCCAGCCCCATCGCGGCGGCCCGGGGCGCGGACCGCTGGGGCGCCGCACCGGCGGGAGCCGGCGGCGGCACCGCCCCCGGCGCCATCCCAGGAGCCATGCCGGGCGCCGGCGGCGGCGCGCCGTACGCCACCGCGCCGGGAGCCAGGGGCATCGGCATCCCGGTGTACGGCGGAGGCGGCGGCACGGGCCCCGGCGGGGGCGTGGCGGGCCATACCGGCGCGTTCAGGCGGTTCCACTCGGCCAGCTTCGCCTCCGTCAGCCCGAAGGCCTGCAGCTGGATGCCGCCCCAGGACTCCTCACCCGTCACCTGGCCCTCGACGGTGGCGCCCATCCCCAGCGGCACGGCGACGAACTGACGGACCGTGCCCCGTCCGGAGTTGATGCCGTCCAGCCAGGGCTGCTCGGGCAGCGGCAGATAGTTCTGCGGGTCCGCCGACAACCGCCGGCTCCACGGCTTCCCGGACACCGCGCACACCTTGCCCACGCCGACCTGCAGGGCCGCCGGACGCGAGGTGCCGCCGAAGTGCAGCCACATCGCCTCCCGCAGGTACACCGGCAGCATCACGCCACCACGCGCCAGCCACTCCGCCGGCGCCGTGTCGGGGAAGTCCTCGACCCGGCGCAGCGGGAAGGACCCCAGCCCCGGCGGCAGCGCGTGGGTGCCCGTCTCCGGCAGCCGCAGGGTCCGGATGAACCGCACCCGCACCCCGCCCGGCAACACCAGGCTGTCCCCGTCGATCCGCGCACCGCCCGCTTCGACCATCGCACGCTCCCTCTTTCCGGGACCCGTCGGCAGGCCCCGCCGTGGAGCACGCTGTCAGGACCGCGCCCGGTTCCGCCGGGGTTTGCGGATCTTCGGCAGCCGCAGCCGGCGGCGCCACTCCTCCAGCCGGCGCTTGCGCTCGCGCTGCATCCGCGTGTTGCGGTCCAGCTCCTCCAGCAGACGGCGGGAGCGGTGGTCGGTGTCCAGCTCGTCGAGGATCCGGGTGATCTCGGTGAGGAACGCCCCCACCAGCTGCCAGTCCTTGGGATCCTCCTGCACCCGCTCCAGCAGGACGTTGGCCAGCCGGTCCCGGGTGGCCGTCGCCTGCGTCAGCTCCGCGGCCAGACGTTCCTCCGCCTCCTCGGCGTTGGTGCTGACGTCGGAGATCACCATGACCCCGAAGCTCACCACCGCGTCCCCGACCTCGGCCAGCAGTTCCTCGACGACCGGACCCGCCTGCGGGTCGAACAGCGGGTCGGGGTCGCGGCGCTTCGCCAGGTCGGTGAAGCTGCGCGCGATGACCCGCAGCACCACCGTGCAGATCTCCAGGGTGTCCAGACCCGTGCGCAGCACGACCCGGTGCAGCAGCCCCTCCCGGACCCTGGGATTCAGCCGCAGGCTGTCCTCCGCCTGGCGCAGCGCCGCGTCGACGCCGGAGATGTGGTGGTCCAGGGCGCGCGCCTCGTGGAGCCGGGCGGTGGCGTTGGGAACCGGCGTGTGCCCGGAGGCCTCCTCGCCCATCCGCAGCATCAGCTGCCGCATCCGCCGGGACAGGTCGGTCAGCGACTCGGCGGCCACGTCCACCCAGACCGGGGGAGCGAAGAGGAAGTTGAAGGAGAGTCCGACGACCGCGCCGATCAGCGTCTCGACGATGCGCGCCCACGCGGTGTCGCCCACCGTGGTGACGCCCAGCACCAGCATCGCGCTGATCGCCACCTCGGGCAGGAAGTCCCCGGTGCGGGCCACCCTGCCGATGACCAGAGACGCCAGGATGATCAGCGCCAGACTCCACCAGGTGAGACCGACCACCCGGGTGAACAGAATGGCGATCAGCACGCCCGCGACCACCGCGTTCACCCGCTCGATGCCCGTGGTGATCGTCGAGTAGAGGGTGACCTGCACGACCAGCAGCGCCGTCAGCGGAGCGGTGAGCGGCACCGCCTCCGGACTCAGACGGAGGGCGATCACGTAGGAGATCGTCGCGGCCGCCGTCGCCCGCAAGGTGTGGACGACGTCCGGATCCCTCTTCCACCCCCGGTACTTCGTGACCAACGCTGCCTTCACACCCTGAACGTCCCGCATGACCTGCGCCTTCCCGCTCCCGGGTACACCCAACACGTCGGTTCCGCCGGGTGGAGCCCATGTGCCGTCCATGGTCCGTGCCGTCCATGGTCGCGGCCCGTGTCGTGGATCGTCTCCACGACACGGGCCGCGCGGGCACCGGTCCGGCCCTCGGGCCGCGGGGCGGGTCAGCCGGCGGGCTCGTCGGGCACCGGGTGCGCCGGGTTGGGGCTGCCGCCCTTCGGCGCGCCCTGCCGGCCGGTGCCCGCCTCGTCGGTGTCGGGCAGCTCCTCCTCGTCCGCGCCGCCGGGCCGGTCGCCCGAGCCGGTGGCCCCGGGACCGGGGGCGGCGTCCCAGCGGTCGCCGCCCTCGTCGGTCGCCTGCTGGTCCTGGAGGTCACGGGGGACGGGCTTGCCGGGGGCCGCGGGCCGCTCGGGGTCCTCCCGGCTCTCCGGCTCCTCGTGCGCCGCTTCGTCGTCCGTGGACGCCGTCGCAGGGTCGCGGTCCGGGGAGGCCGCGGCGCCCGGGCCCGCCTCCGGCGCGCGGCCGCCGTCGCGTTCACGGGACTGTTCCGGGTCGGCCTGCTGGTCCGGCATGTCACGGGGGACCGGCTGGACGCCTCCTGCGGCTGTCACGTCGCTCACGTGCCCACTCCCTTTCTCCTGGCCGTCGAAGCGGTCGGGGCCACCGGTCGGACCGGGGCCTGACCTGCGGGTACCTCCGCCCTGGGCCGGCAAACGCCACGACGGGGCGCCACGGCCAGGCGTCGGCCTTCGGCGTCGGTCCCGACGCCCCGTCAGGCCGGCCCGGCCGTCACCACGCCGACCCGTCACCACGCCGACCCGTCAGCCCACCGACCCTCCGTGCAGCGGCGCCGTGTCCAGGCCCTCACCCTCGCGCAGGCCCCGCAGGAACTCCTCGATCACCGACTCGGCGTCCCGGGAGGGCCGCCACCCCAACACGTCGCGGGCCCGCCCGGTGTCCATCATCGGGACCCGCAGCACCGCGTCGAACAGATGGGGCGAGGCGGGCAGCAGCCGCATCCGCCACGCCGCGGAGACCGCCGCCCGCACCGCGCCCGCCGGCACCCGCACCGGCCTGGCGCCGAACATCCGCCCGAGCACCTGGACGTCCAGCGGCGGTCCCGCCGCCAGGTTGAACGCGCCCCGGGCGTCGGGGGAGAGGGCCGCGATACGGTACGCCTCGGCCGCGTCGTCGGTGTGCAGCGCCTGTACCCGCAGCCCAGGAATGTCCGGCAGCACCGGAAGCAGGCCCGGCCGGGCGATCGCCCCGGGCAGGTACGTGCCGCCGAAGATGCGTCGCTGTTCGCTGGCGGCCTGCTTCTTGAACAGGAACGCCGGCCGCATCCGCACGACGCGTACCTGGGGGTGCTGCCGCTCGAAGGCGTCCAGCGCCCGCTCCAGATAGGCCTTCTCCCGGGTGTAGGCGGCGTCCGGCCAGCCGTGCGTGGGCCAGGACTCGTCCACCTCGCGGTCCTTGGGCCCCGGGGAGTACGCCCCCACCGAGGAGGCGTGCACCAGTGCCGGGACCCCGGCGGCCGCCACCGCCTCGAACACCCGCAGACTGCCCAGCACGTTGGTGCGCCAGGTCACCACCGGGTCGTGCGTGGGCTGGAACGCCCACGCCAGGTGCACCACCGCGTCCGCGCCCCGGAACACCTCCATCAGCGCGGGCCCGGACTTCTCCCGGGCCAGGTCCACCGCCTTCCAGTCGGTCCCCTCCGGCCGCCACCCGGGCAGCCGCCGGGCGACGCCCGTCACGGAGGTCACCGCCGGATCCTCGGCGAGGACCCGCACCACGCTCGTGCCCACGTTGCCGGTGGCCCCGGTCACCACGATCCTGCCGCTCACAGCGTGCTCCTCACGTCCGGTAACGGCGTCCCGGGTACCCGTGCGGGCACGCCGCTCACTCCCGGCGGGCGCCCAGCGAGGTGTCCGCCCAGATGTTCTCGGCGTGCAGCAGCAGCGCGCCCAGCACCGCCGCCTGGGAGGGGTCCTGGGCGGCGTGGTCGCGCAGGCTGCGCCGCAGCCCCGTATGCAGTGCGGCGAGCCGCTCCTCCGAGGACTCCCCGGACCCGCCCCCGCCGTCCTCGCCGCACTCCCCGTCGCCCTCGCCCTCGTCGTCCGGCTCCCGCTCCAACAGGTCGCTCCGGCTCGCGCCGGAGGGGCCCGCGGCCAGCCGGCGGCTCTCCGCCTCGCACGCCCGGCCCAGCACGTCCAGCATCCGCGCGTACAGATCCAGCGCCGCGGTGTCCGGCGGCACCGGCGAGCGACCCGCGTCGGCCGCCACCGACAGCGCCCGGGTCAGCGCGACCACCTGGCCCGTCACCCGCGCCCAGCGCTCGTCCTCCTCCGCCCGCGGCGCCTCCACCGGGATCCGCCGCAGCCGCCGCAGGCGGTGCGCGGCCAGCCGCAGACTCTCGTCCGACCAGCTCCGCGCGGAGCGCAGCCCTTCCAGCCGCCGCTCCAGCCGGTCCGGGAGGTGCGCCCAGCGCGAGGCCGTCGCGTCGTCCCACTCCGCCTCCGGCAGCTCCCGCGCCACCTGCCGCAGCGCCGCGCCCGCCTCCCGGGCCAGCCCCGCCAGGTTGTCCCGCACGTCACGCAGGTGGACGGGCGGCAGCACCAGCGCGTTCACGGCCACCCCGACGACCGCGCCCAGCACCGCCTGTCCCACCCGGTGGCCGGCGGCCTCCGGGCCCACCGCCCCGGTCGCCAGGGTGAAGACGGCGGTGGTCGCCGCGTACGCGCCCTGGTCGCCGAAGCGGGACCAGTGCGAGAGCAGCATCAGCGGCGGCAGGCACACCGCCATCGCCGCCAGCTCGTCGCCGGTGACCGCCTGGGCCCCGCTCGCCAGCAGCGTCCCCACGCAGATCGCGGCGCACTGCTGCGCCGCGCGGAGCAGCGACCCGTACACGGTGGCCTGCACCAGCACCAGCGCCGCCCACGGGGCCATCAGCGCCATCGGGTCGTTCAGCCACAGCCGGGCCACCGCCCACGCCAGCAGCGCCGCCCCGGACGCCTTGAGGGACTGGACCAGCAGATCACGTTCGCGCCCCGGACCGCGCACCGCGTTACGGGCCGTCGCGCCGACGGCCCGGAGCTCCCGGCCGATGGCCTCCGTCGCACGGTTCATCCGGCACGGGTTGCCGGGAGCGCCCGCGGTAACCGCGCCCCCGGGGCCGCGTTCCCGCCGGTCAGGCCTCATGCCCCCCCCGTGGCCCGCCCAGGAGGTTGCGCGGCTGGGCCAGGGGAACCCACCGGTCCGCCCGGCGGTGCGCCTGGGCTCAGGCCAGCGGCCCCTCCCGCAGCGTCTGCAGCAGGTGCGCCGGGTCGGCGTAGACCGCCCGGGCCCCCGCCTCCTCCAGGTCGGCGCGCGGGATGCCGCCACAGAGCACCGCCACCGGCGTGACGCCCGCCCGGCTCGCCGCCTTCATGTCCCAGACCGTGTCCCCGACGAAGACGGCCCGCTCGGCCGGCACCCCGGCCAGCTCCAGGGCGTGCTCCACCGGCTCGGGAGCCGGTTTTCCCTGCTCGACGTCGTCGGCGCTGGCCGTCGCGGTGATCGCCTCGTCGGCGTCCAGGGCCCGGCGCAGGGCCGCCAGCTCCGGACCGCCCGCCGAGGTCGCCAGCACCACCCGGCGGCCCTCCGCGTGCAGCCGCTTCAGCAGCTCGCTCGCGCCGGGCAGGGGGTCGAGGCGGTCGAAGTACTGGCCGTACAGGGTCTTGTGCGCCGAGCTCAGGGCGTCGTCCTGCTCCTCGTCGCGGTCCTCGCCCAGCACCCGGGCGATCAGGTCCATGCCCGGCAGCCCCACCGCGCGGTGGATGTGGTGCATCGGCACCCGGTGCCCCGCCTGGCGGAAAGCCTCCCACCAGGCCACCGCGTGCAGGTGGTTGGTGTCCACCAAGGTCCCGTCGACGTCGAACACCACGGCCCGTTCCATACGCGTCCCGCCTCTCGTTCCTCGGTCACCGGCCGACCGGCGACCGTTCACGGGTACCACCGCCGGCCCGCGTTCAGACGCCCGACGGCACGACTCCCTCACGGCTCCAGGCGAGCAGCCGCTCCAGCGGCCAGGTGGTCACCACCCGTTCGGGCGGCACACCGCTCTCCTCGGCGCGGGCACAGCCGTGGACCTGCCACTCCAGCTGGCCAGGAGCGTGGGCGTCGGTGTCGACGGAGAACAGCACCCCGGCCTCCACGGCCTGCCGCAGCAGCCGCCGGGGCGGGTCCAGCCGCTCGGGACGACTGTTGATCTCCACCGCGGTCCCCGAGGCGGCGCAGGCCGCGAACACCTCGTCGGCGTCGAACTCCGACTCCGGCCGGCCGCGGCCCGTCACCAGCCGCCCCGTGCAGTGCCCCAGCACGTCGGCGTGCGGGTCGCGAACCGCGGCCACCATCCGCCGGGTCATCGCACGCCGGTCCATGCGCAGCTTGGAGTGGACGGAGACCACCACCACGTCCAGCCGCTCCAGCAGCTCCGGCTCCTGGTCCAGCGAGCCGTCGTCGAGGATGTCGCACTCGATCCCGGTCAGCAGCCGGAACGGCGCCCAGGTCCCGTTGAGCCGCTCCACCACCTCCAGCTGCTCCCGCAGCCGCTCGGGGGAGAGCCCGCGGGCGACGGTCAGGCGCGGTGAATGGTCGGTCAGCACCGCCCACTCGTGGCCCAGCGCCGCCGCCGCGCGGCCCATCTCCTCGATCGGGCTGCCGCCGTCGGACCAGTCGGAGTGCAGATGGCAGTCGCCCCGCAGCAGCGACCGCAGGTGCTCGCCCCCCTCGGCGAGCGGCCCGCCGCCCGCCTCCTCCAGTTTCGCCAGGTACCCGGGCACCTCCCCGGCCAGGGCCTCCCGCGCGGCCTGCGCGGTCTTGGGCCCCACCCCCTTGAGGGACTCCAGCGAGCCGTTCGCGGCGCGCTCGCGCACCTCGTCCGCGCCCAGCCCGGCCAGCACCCGGGCCGCGGTCCGGAACGCGCGCACCCGGTAGGTGGGTTCCTGCGACCGCTCCAGCAGGTAGGCGATCCGCTCGAGCGCGACGACGGGGTCCATCCGCGCCTCCCTTCGTACGTACGACGACGCCTGCCGGGGCGCCCCGCCCGCGGCCGGGCGCCGGTGCGTGCCCGGTTTGCCCCGCGGGCGCCCGGGTACTGCGACGGCGCCCGGGTACTGCGACGCCCGGGTACCGGAACGCCCCGAGTACCCATCCGCCCAACACCGTCAGCAGGAGGCGTGCCCATGCCCGAGACCGCACCCCGCGTCGCCGTCGTCACCGGCTCCGACTCCGGCATCGGCCGGGCGGTGGCGGTCAGGCTGGCCGAGGAGGGCATGGACGTCGGCATCACCTGGCACACCGACCACCGGGGCGCCGAGCGCACCGCCGAGGAGGTGCGCGCCAAGGGCCGCCGCGCCGAGGTCGTCCAGGTCGACCTCACCCGGCTGCCGGAGGCCGCCGACACCGTGGACCGGCTGTGCGACCGGCTCGGCCGGATCGACGTCCTGGTCAACAACTCCGGCACCGGCACCTCCACCCTCTTCCTCGAACTCGCGCTGGACGACCTGCGGCACGTCCTGGACGTGAACCTGGCGGGCCCGTTCCTCTGCTCGCAGCGCGCCGCACGGCGCATGATCGAGCAGGGGAACGGCGGCCGGATCGTCAACGTCACCTCCGTCCACGAGCACCAGCCCAAGGTCGGCGCGGCGCCCTACTGCGCGTCCAAGGGCGGGCTGGGGCTGCTCACCCAGGTGATGGCGCTCGAACTCGCCGAGCACGGCATCACGGTGAACTCGGTGGCGCCCGGCGAGATCTCCACCCCGATGACCGGTCAGGAGGACACCGACCCGGGCACCCAGCGCCGCCCCGGTGTGCCGCTGGGCCGCCCGGGCGACGCCCGGGAGGTCGCCGCCGTGGTCGCCTTCCTGGCCGGTCCCGAGTCCTCCTACGTCACCGGAGCCTCCTGGGTGATCGACGGAGGCATGACGCGGATGGGACCGATGGCCGGGGCGTACCTGGACGCCGACGACTGGCGGCGTCCCTGAGGCGAACTACGCTCAAAGCCATGACGGAAATCTCGAGCCCCCGCATCGGCCGCTCCCGGATCACCGTGCTCGCGGTCCAGCCGGCCACGCAGCCCTTCCGGATCGTGGAGATCGACGGCGACTTCGTCGGTGAGGCGAGGTCCGTCACCGACGTGCTGGAGATCGCCGCCGCCTACGGCATCGTGGTGCACGACCTCGACGACCCGGACGTGGTCCGCTGGGTCGGCGGCGACAAGTTCACCTGGGGCCGCCGCCAGGCGGGCTGAGACCGGCCGGCACACGGACGACCGGCGCAGGCGAAACGGCCGGCACACGAGCAACCGGCGGCATGCCGAATCGGCCGCCACGCGAAACGGCCGGCACACGAGGTGCCGGCCGGTCGGGGGAGCGGAGGGGAAGCGGGTCAGGCGGCGGGCCGCCGGGTGCGGCGGGCGTGCACCGCCCGGCCCAGCTTGCGGCCGAGCAGCAGGTGGCCGAGCAGCGCCCCGGCCGTGTTCATGATCACGTCGTCGATGTCGAAGGCCCGGCCGGTGATCAGGGATCCCTGCACCAGCTCCACGCAGAGCATCACCACCGCGGTCAGCGCGAGGACCCGCAGCATGCCGCGGGCGGCCGGGGCCACGATCGGCACCAGCACACCGAACGGCACGCCCAGCAGGACGTTCCCGCCGACCTGCTTGAGCGCCTGAAGGGGCTCGTAGGTCTCGAAGTACCGCCGCAGCGAGTCACCGGGACGCAGGTTGCTGTGCGTCAGGTCCGCCGAGGCCGGGGAGGGCTCCAGCGTGAGGCGGGCCAGCAGGACCGCGAAGCCCACCAGGAGGGCGAAACCGGCCAGCATGGCCAGCGCCCTCAACGGCCACGGCAGCGGCCGTGGTCCGGTCGGCGCCGTGATGCCGGCGGTACGGGTAGCGCGTTCAGTCGCCATAGGTGACGGTCACCTTCTCGAAGCCCAGGGAGTGCAGCAGGCCCTCCAGCATTCCGGTCGTGTTCTCCTCGGCCCGTTTCGTCAGACCGCTCTCGTCCGCGGCCTCCCCGATGTGCCGGACGGCGAGCTTCTGCACGGCCTGCTCGCTGTTCGGGTTGTCGGAGAAGAGGTCGCCGAGACGGTCCAGCACGCCGCGCTGCTTGGAGACGGCGTACGACCGGTCGGGGTCGAGGGAGGGTTTGCCGAGCTGGGCGTGCGGCAGGTGGAGCGTCGCGACGGTACGGTCCTCGTTCACCGTGACGTCCTTGTCGCCCACCCGGCCGAGGTCGACATAGGCGTCGACGGTGCCCGCGCCCACGTACAGCGTGCGACTGCCGCGGACGGCGTCGGGCAGGAACTTCGTGTCCTTCTCCAGGTCCACCACGACCTGGAAGTTGCCGGTGGCCGCGTCGTAGCGGCTGATGTCCTGTACCGATTCCAGCAGTGCGGGACCGGACCGGTCGTGCGTGTCGGTGCCGAACCAGTCACCGGGACCGGGTATCCCGCTGAGCTTGATCCCCGCGGCCAGCGCCAGCAGGACCAGCAGCAGGGCGGCGGCCCATGCCCCCGTCCGTGATCGGCGCCCGGCGCCCGTGGGCTTCGTCGTCATCTCGGCTCCCCCTCTCAGCTGACCTCTTCCCTCCATCCGTCGGCTCAGACCCAGCAGTTGGAGCGCACGGGCGCCGGCCGCGGACTGCCGTGACGGGGGTGGCCGCAGGGGGCCGGGGGAGGGGGTGGGACGTCGCGCGCGGGGAACGGCGCGACGCGGGGGGAGGGCGCCGCCGGGCCGGCGCCGGCCGTCACGACGCTCCGGTCGCCGCCCTGGGGCCCGGGGCGTCCAGCGCCGCGTCGAGGCTGGGCGCCGGGGGCAGCAGTTCGGCCAGCCCGGTGATGCGCAGTATCCTGAGCACCAGCCGGTCGGAGCACACCAGCCGCAGTTCGCCGCCACGGTCGAGGATCCGCCGACGGGCCCGGTACAGCAGTCTGAGGCCGGCGCAGTCGAAGAACTCCACCGGTGTCAGATCGACGACGACGTCGGGTTCGGGGCGGCCCGTCACGGCGTCCATGTGGGGGTGGATCTCCTGCGCGGAGAGGATGTCGATCTCGCCGCGTAACTCCAGGACGGTCCGGCCCCCGTGTTCACGGACACGCAGATGCCGGGTCAGGGGCGCGGGTTCCTGCCGCACGACGTTCGCCTCCATCCGGCCGCAGCCTGCTTCGGGTCCACCCAAGTCCCTTATGTGGAAGGGTAGTTACCCCGATGAGGTGAATTCCAGCATGTTCAATTGACATATGTCTGGTCTTTGGCTGTGAGGCTTGTGTGAGAGCCGTCGCACTCGGGCGGCTCCGGTGCGGCCGGTCCCCCCCGTCCGAACGGCGCCCGGGTGGTCAGCCGACCGTCAGGACCAGTTTGCCCGTGGTGCGCCCCGTCTCGCCCACCGCGTGCGCCCGGGCCGCCTCCGCCAGCGGGAAGGTCTCGGCGATCGCCGCCCGCAGCCTCCCGGTGGCCGCCAGGTCCGCCACCGCCCGCATCCCGGCCTGGTCGGCCTCGACCAGCATGACGGCCGTCCGCACGCCGAGCCGCTCCGCCTCGGCCTCGACCTCCGGCGTCAGGCGCAGCAACGAGACCAGTGTGCCGCCCGGCCGCAGCACCCGCAGCGAGCGCAGGGCGTGCTCCCCGCCCATGGTCTCCAGCACGACGTCCATCCCGGAGACGGCCTCGGCGAAGTCGGTCTCCCGGTAGTCGATCTGCTCGTCCGCTCCCAGCGCCCGCAGGAACCCGTGCTTCTCCGCGCTCGCCGTGCCCACCACGTAAGCTCCGCGGGACTTGGCGATCTGCACCGCCACGTGGCCCACGCCCCCGGCCGCGGCGTGCAGCAGGACCCGCTGCCCCGGCCCCAGCGTCGCCGTGTCCACCAGTGCCTGCCAGGCGGTCAGCGAGACCAGCGGCAGCGCGCCCCCCTGCAGCACGTCCACGCCCTCGGGCCGGGCCACGAAGGCGCGGGCCGGGCCCACGGCGTACTCGGCGTGCGAGCCGTGCCCGAAGGGGTAAGGCAACATCCCGAACACCTCGTCACCCGATCGGTGGATAGTGACACCGTATCCGGTCTCCACCACCGTGCCGCAGACGTCCCAGCCGAGCACGAACGGAGGGTCGCCGAGGAACGCGCCGGAGGCCCGGTGCTTCCAGTCCGTCGGGTTGAGTCCGGCCGCCCGGACCCGCACCAGCACCTCGCCCGGACGGGGCGAGGGGCGGGGCATCTCCACCTCCCGCAGCACGTCAGGGCCGCCGAGGGCGTCCTGCCGGATCGCGCGCATGGTCTTCGAGCCGCTCATGCCGACCAGCCTGCCATCCCCGCGCCGGGGGCGCACGGCGTGCCCCGGGAGCGGGCGCCGGCGGAGGACGGCGCCCGCGGACCATCCCGATGGAATATTCCCGGCCGAATCGCCGGAGGTTGATCCGGCGGTCGGAATTCCGGCTAAGCTCCCCCGCAGCGCTGCGAGTTGGAACCCCTACGCACCGCGATCGCCTCACCTTCCGTACGTGCGTGCCCATGTGCCCGCGGTGCCGGAGGAGTGGACGGCGGTCCGGTCCGCCGGCGTGTCCCCGGGGCGCGTCACGCGCCTCGTCGCGCTGCCCGTCCATCCGTCCGCCAGTCCCCCTCCCGACTCCCCACCCGTCCGCCTGTCGCTCCGACGTGTCGCCCCGAAGGATGCAGATGGATTTCGCCACACCACCGGAGAGGCCTTCGGCCGCCCGGTACAGCTGGTGGCTCATGCCGCTGGCGCTGGGCTCCGGTACGGTCGCCTCCGCCTTCCTCGGCCCGGAACCCGCCCTGACCACCCCCGTGGGAGCCGCGGCCACCGCCGCCGGCGCCGTGTGCGTCCGGCTCCTGCTCAAGTCGCAGGACCGGCTGCGGCGCTCCCGCGAGGAGTTCCACGCCGAGGCCCAGGAGACGGAGCGCCGCTGGCGGCAGCGCGTCGCGGGTCTGGAGAGCGAACTGGCCACCACGCGCGCCCAGGCGGACGCCCGTGTCGCCGCGGAACGCGAGACGCTGGACCGGCGTCTCGCCGAGCGGGACCAGGCGTGGATCGCCACCCGTGAGCGCGACCTGGCCGTCGTGGCCCGCTTCGCCGGACAGCACCTGCCCGAGGCGCTCAGGCGCCTGCGCGACGGCGACGCGGTGGAGGACCTCCTCCCGCTGGTCACCGACGAGCAGGACGTCACCCCCGAGGTCAGGGCGGAACTGCGCAAGGTGCTGCGCACCGCCCTGATCGGCGTGGAGGAGGAGCTCAACCGATCCACCTCCGCCGAGCAGGCCGTCATCAGCCTCGGCAACCGCATCCACGTCCTCACCAGCAAGCTCCGGGTACGTCTGCACGAGATGCAGGGCGAGCACGGCCGCCACCCGGTGGTCGCACAGGGCCTGATGGAGCTCGACCAGCAGATCGGCCCCGCCGACTGTCTGGCCGCCTCCATCGGCGTGCTGGGCGGCTCGGCTCGCCCCGGCCGCCAGTGGCAGGAGCCCCAGCGCCTGCTCGGCGTGGTCCGCGGCGGCATCGGCCGGATCAAGGACTTCCACCGCGTCGAGGTCCGTCAGCTGCCCGAACTCGGCGTCGACGGCGGTCTTGTGGACCACCTGACGCTGATCTTCGCGCACCTCCTCGACAACGCGGCCCGCTACTCGCCGCCCAGCGAGCCGGTGATCGTCTCCGGCAAGGAGGTCCCCAACGGCGTCGGCATCGAGATCCAGGACGCCGGCAAGGGCCTGAGCGAGGAGAAGAAGCGCGAGGCCGAGCGGTCCCTGGCGGGCGTCGCGGCCGGCTCCGGGCTCGGCGGGCTCTCCGAGGACGCCCACCTCGGCCTGCGGGTGGTGGGCGCGCTGGCCCGCCGCTACGGCATCCGGGTCACCTTCGCCGACTCGCCCTGGCTGGGCACCTCGGTGGTCGTCGTCGTGCCGCACAAGTACTTCAGCCCGCTCGCCGCCGCCCCGGTCGCCACCGCCCCCGAGCGGGCTCCCGGTCTGCCGGCGGTGCCGGCGCAGTCCGCGCCCGGGCACGACACGGACGACGTGGAGACCACCGGGGACTCCACCCCCGGAGGTCTGCCCCGCCGCCGCAGCATCCGGCGGAGCGCGCCCGCCGCACAGCGGGAGCCCGCGCGTGCCGAGGCGACCGAGGCTCCCGCGCGGCGGTCCGCCGGGGTGCCCGACGTCCCGCCCGACGCCTCGTTCGCCGGCCTCGCCGCCTTCGCCACCGCCGGTCGCGACACCGGCGCACCGGCTCCCCGGGCGGCAGCCGACGACCTCGAGTCCACCGAGCCCCGTACGGAAGAAAGCGACTGGTCCGCATGACGACGCAGCAGGGAACCGATGTCAGCTGGGCGCTCCGCGACCTCGCGGAGAGCATCCCGGAGATCCGTTTCACCCTGGTCGCCTCCAGCGACGGCAAGGCCATCACCTCCTACGGCGCCGAGGACCCGGACGACGTCGACCGCTTCGCCGCCGTGGTCGCCGGACTGCAGGCGCTCGCCCAGCCGGTCGCCGAGCAGTTCCCGGCGGCGGCCGGGCAGCTCCGGCTGGCCATGATCGAGGTCGACGGCGGCCACCTGTTCGTGGTCCGGGCCGGCCAGGAGACCTACCTCGGCGTCCTCGCCAAGGAAGGCCTCGACCAGGGTCTGCTCGGCCACCAGATGCGCGACCTGGCCCGGAGGATGGGGGAGCTCCTCGGCACCACTCCGCGGCTGGAGGAGCACTCTGGATGAGTGCTCCCCGTCGCCCCACCGATCCGGCCGGGCTCGAGCGCTACTACGTCCTCACCGGAGGCCGCAGCAAGCCGGCCGGTCCGGCGGCGACCCTGGACGTGGCGACCCTGGTGGTCTCCCGCGCGGGATCTCAGCCGTCGCCGCATCCCGGCCTGCAGCACGAGCACGAGGAGATCCTCCGCCGCTGCCGCGAGCCGCTGTCGGTGGCGGAGCTCGGCGCCCATCTGGGGCTGCCCTTCAACATCATCGCGGTACTCCTGGCCGATCTGCTCGATGCAGGACGCGTGGAAACCCGTGACCCCGTCCCGGCGAACTCCGCCGGACTCGGGCCCGACCTCGCGCTCCTTGAGGAGGTACTCAGTGGACTTCAAAGGCTTTGACCCCACCGGCCGGAGCACGGCGGCCGACGGCACCCGCTCGGTGAAGGTCATGATCGCCGGAGGCTTCGGCACCGGGAAGACCACGATGGTCCGGTCGGTCAGCGACATCCGCCCGCTCACCACGGAGGAGACGCTCACCCAGGCCAGCGTCGGCGTGGACCACCTGGTCGGCGTGACGGACAAACAGCAGACGACCGTGAGCCTGGACTTCGGCAAGATCGGGATCAACGACGAACTGGTGCTCTACCTGTTCGGCACCCCCGGACAGGAGCGCTTCTGGTTCCTGTGGAACGGCCTCTTCAAGGGGGCGCTGGGCGCGGTGGTCCTGGTCGACACCCGCCGGCTGGCGTCCAGCTTCCGGGCGATAGAGGAGATGGAGCGCCAGGACGTCCCGTTCGTGATAGCGCTCAACGTCTTCCCCGACAGCCGCGACCACCCGGTCGAGGAGATCCGTGACGCCCTCGACATCCCGGACGACATCCCGGTCGTGGCGTTCGACGCCCGGGACCGGTCCGCCAGCCGGGACGTGCTCGTCGCCCTCATACGCCATCTGCAGGAACGCGCTCTCGCCCTGGAGCCCCGATGACCGACCGGACCTCTGCAGGCCTCACCGCCGAGCCCGGCTGCCCCGTGGACCACGGGGCAGCCACCCGGCTGTACGGGCCCGAGACGACGCACGACATGGAGGGCGTCTACACGCGGCTGCGCCGCGAGCACGGCGCGGTGGCGCCCGTCCTGATCGAGGGCGACGTCGCCGCCTGGCTGGTGCTGGGATACCGGGAGAACCGGCGGGTGCTCGACAACCCGCTCCAGTTCAGCCGGGACGCCCGCATCTGGCGGGACTGGAAGGACGGTCGCGTCGCCGACGACCTGCCGGTGATGCAGATGGTCGGCTGGCGCCCCGACTGCGTCTCCCAGGACGGCGAGCCGCACCGCCGGCTGCGCGGCGCCGTGACCGACAGCCTGCAGGCGGTCGCGGGCCGCGGCATCCGGCGGCACGTGGCGCACTTCGCGGACAAGCAGATCGACGCCTTCGCCGACGCGGGCCGCGCCGATCTGGTGACCGACTTCGCGGAGTACCTGCCGATGCTGGTGCTCACCCGGCTGTTCGGCCTCGCGGCCAGCGAGGGACGCAGCCTCGCCGAGTCCAGCAACCACGTCATCAAGGGCGGCGCGGACGCCCTCGTCCACAACACCCGGATCATGGCCATCCTCGGCGAACTCGCCGAACGCAAGCGCCGTGAGCCGGGGGCCGACTTCACCAGCGGGCTGCTCGCGCACCCGGCCCGGCTCGACGAGGAGGAGATCCTCCACCACCTCCGGCTGGTGCTGATCACCGCGCACACCACCACCAGCAACCTGCTGGCACGGGTGCTGCAGGCCATACTGACCGACGACGCCCGTCTCGCGTCCCTGGTCGGCGGGGAGCTCGCGCTGTCCTCCGTGGTCGAGGAGGTCATGTGGAACACGCCTCCGCTGGCCGTGCTGCCGGGACGGTTCGCCACGGCGGACCTCCAACTCGGCGACGCGGCGGTCAAGGAGGGCGACATGCTCCTGCTGGGGCTGGCGGCCGGGAACCTCGACCCGGAGATCCGCCAGGCCGCGGGAGTCTCGGTCCAGGGCAACCACTCGCACCTGGCGTTCAGTTCCGGCCCGCACGAGTGTCCCGGGCAGGGCATCGGGCACGCCATCATCGAGATCGCCGTCGACGTCCTGCTGCACCGGCTGCCCGGTCTGCGGCTGGCCGCCCCGCCGGACTCGCTGACCTCCACCGCCTCCACCTGGGTCGCCCAGCTGGACAGCCTCCCGGTGGAGTTCCCGGTCAGGTGAGGCTCCCGGCGGGACCGAACCGGGCCCCGCCGACACGCGCACGGCCCGGCGGTCGCACCCCTCAGGGGAGGGATGCGGCCGCCGGGCCGTGCGCGTCCCGTGCGGGCGCCGGGTGTCAGCTCACCTGGAGCAGGTCGTCCACGGAACCCCTTCCGGCCCGCTCGGCGGCGGCCGCGACGGTGTCCTTGTCGGCCGCGTAGCGTCCGGTCACCAGGGCCCACTCGTAGTTGCCGTTGATCCAGTGCTGGATCGCCTCCACGCCCATCCGCGTGCGGACGCGCTCGTCCTCGGACAACCCCAGCTCGTCGCACATCGCGGGCACCCGCGCCTCCAGCTCCAGGTACTCCACCAGGCATCCGGCGGTCATCCGGTACGCCTCGGCCGCGGCCTCCTCCCAGGAGCAGCCCAGTTCGCGGCGGAGCACGGCGATCAGGTTGTGCCCGTCGCCCCGGCGCCTCTCCCGCTCGAAGGAGTGGATGTCGTTCATGAATCCGATGACGTCCGAGGCCAGGTCCCGCATCCGCTCCATGACCGGGTGCGCCTGCGCCTGGGCCGGCACCTCGAAGCCGCGGCTGCGCTCACCGGCGTCGATGCTGTGGTGGATGCCCACCGTGCGGCGCCGGAACTCCGCGTACTCCTTGACGGTCAGCGTGCCCTCCCGCCCGGCGGCGGCGAGGTCGACCTCCTCGCAATGGGCGGTCAGGAACCGGCCCCAGGAGGCGGCGAACCGGGTGCGCCAGGTGAGGGACATGCCGTGCGCCAGGTGCTCCCAGACCTCGGCCCAGGCCTCGGTGATCGGGCAGGCCACCCGCGGGGGAGTGCCCGCCGGGCGCAGCGGGGTGACGATCAGTTCACGGGCCACCTCGGTGATCCGACCGGCCCGGTCGGGCTGGTTGGCGTCGAACTGGTCGTCGAAGAGGAACGCCAGGGAGAACCAGTTCATCAGGACCGTCATGTCCTCGGCGGAGGCGTAGGGGTAGGTGCGCGCGGCCGCCTGTGCGAGGTCCCACGAGCAGTACTCCTCGAAGCCCGCGTCGCTGCGGACCAGTCCCCGGTCACGGACCCAGCGCAGATGCCGTTCGCGCGCGTACTCCAGATGCGGGCTGACGGGGGTGGAGAAAGGCAGGTCGAACGTGACGTCCTGAGGCATGGGGATTCCTTTCGGGACGGTTGGAACTCAATTGCGCAGCAAATGCGCCAAGTTGAGACATGGAGGCCGTTCCGAAGCTGCCCTTCCGGTCACGAAGGCATACTCTTCAAACATGTGACCTGTATTACTTTTCCGGGTCATGTGCTGGGCGCACATTTCCCGTCCGTCACACGAAAAACCGGGGCCCCGGTCGTCCCGGGGGCCCCGGTCGTGGCACGGTGGCCGGGATCAGTCCCTGCCGTTGCCCTTCGCGCCGTCCGGCCACACGCCGGTCCTGCGCTCCACGGCCTGGGCGCTGCTCCGGTCGATGACCGCCCGGACCACCGCGAAGATGGCTCCCTGGATCGCCGCCGCGAGCAGGATCTCGCCCCACTTCCGGTCACGGTCGAGGGCGTCCGGCGCGTTGTCCTCCTTCTTCAACGCCTTCCAGGTCTTCTGGAAGGCGGCGGTCGCCAGCCGGCCGCCGCCCCAGCTGACCGCGAAGCCGAGCGGCTTGTAGGCGGCGGGCAGCTTCTGCTTCTTCTGCGTGTAGGTGGCCAAGGGATCTCTCCTTCGTTCCTCGGTCGGGGGAAAGGTCGTGATCGCCGTCCGCGGGCGGGGGCCCGTCGACGGTCAGGCCGGCGTCGGCCGTCCCGAAGCCGGTACCTCCTCGCCCGGCGGCACCGGGCCCGGCGGAGTGCCGTCACCGAACGGCCGGCCGCCGAGCCGCTCCCGCCCGTGCGGGGCGAGCCAGCCGGCCAGGTCCGGCCCCACCGGCACCACCGCGGTGGGATTGATGCCGGTGTGCACCGTGTAGTAGTGACGCTTGATGTGGTCGAAGTCGACCGTGTCGCCGAATCCCGGGGTCTGGTACAGGTCCCGGGCGTAGGCCCAGAGCACCGGGTTCTCCGCCAGCTTCCAGCGGTTGCACTTGAAGTGGCCGTGATAGACCGGGTCGAAACGGACCAGGGTGGTGAACAGCCGGATGTCCGCCTCGGTGATGGTGTCGCCCACCAGGTACCGCTGTCCCTCCAGTCGTTCGGCGAGCCGCTCGAGCCGGGCGAAGACCGCGCGGCACGCTTCCTCGTACTCGTCCTGGGCGGTGGCGAAACCCGCCCGGTACACGCCGTTGTTGACGTCCTGGTAGACGTCCTCCATCACCTCGTCGATCTCCGCCCGCAGGGCCCGCGGGTACAGGTCCGGCGCGCCCTCGCGGTGATGGGCGGTCCACTCGGTGGCGAAGTCGAGGGTCATCCGGTGGAAGTCGTTGGTGACCAGCCTCCCGCTGGGGACGTCGACGAGCGCCGGGACGCTGACGCCGCCGGGGTAGTCGCTCTCGCGCCGGTCGTAGGCCTCGTGCAGGTACGCGATGCCCAGCACCGGGTCGCGGTCGTCCGGATCGAGGGTGAAGCGCCAGCTCCGGTCGTCCTGGACGGGGTCGGCGACGGCCATCGAGATCACCTTCTCCAGGCCCAGCAGGCGACGGGAGACGGCGGCCCGGCTCGCCCACGGGCAGGCCCGGCTGATCACCAGCCGGTAGCGGCCCGGCTCCACCGGCCAGCCGTGCCTGCCGTCCGCCGTGACCCGGTCGGCGAAGTGACTCCGCGACCGCTTGAACTTCTTACGGCCGTACCCGGCGTTTCCCTCGCCGCTCATCGCCGTTCCGCCTTCCCGGTGCCGTCCGCGGACCTCTCGTCCGCTCCCCAGAACTGCGTTCCCCCTTTTCGGCGATCGGCACCGACGAAGAGGGGCGAGGAGGGCATCTGCGGAAGAAGCGCGCGGGGGCGGGCCGGGGGCCGGCACGACACCGCGTCGAAAAGGAGGTGAAGACACTGGTGGGCCCCGCCACGACGGGGGAGCGCGGCGGGACCCGACAAGCGTCTGCCCCACCGCACCGGCTTCATGCACACCGCTCCGGCGGATTTTCCGCCACCCGCCCGTGTCACCCGTGGTGGGATCCGGACCCGCTTCGTCGCGAGCCGTCGCCGTCACTCCTGGCAGGCGACCGCGGGGCCCGCCACCATCCCGCCGGTGCGGAAGGTCTGGCCCCGGGGCATCCAGTAGCCCAGCTTCGACACCACGGTGGAGCACGCGTCGGCCGTCGTGGCCCGGACGACCACCCTGGCGGGACGGCCGGGCTGCAGGTCGGTCAGCGCGCAGTCGAGCGCGTGGGTGAGCCGCTGCCTCGACGGGTGGCGCCCGACCAGCGGGTTCACGCAGCGGGCGTCGTCGGTGGTGAGGCGGATGCCGGAGTCCTCCTCGCCGATCACCCCGAACCGGCCGCTGCCGTCGCCCTCCTCGCTGTCCCGGTACACGGTGTACGTCAGCGTCGTCGTCCGCCCGGGCCGCAGCTCCTCCCGGTCCACCTCGATGCGGTGCGTGGGCTCGCGCAGCGGCTGGGTGAGGGTGAGGGGGGCGGTCACCTCGCCCCGCACGTCCACCCCGGCGGGTGTCGAGCGGACGCGGACCTGGGCGGTGATCTCGTACGTCCCCGGCCCGGGGTAGTCGGCGGAGCCGGGCAGGGCGCCGCGGGCGACCACCTTGCCGTCCTTGCGGGCCGTCCAGCTGCCGGTGGTGCGGCAGGCACGGACCGTGCCGTGCGCCGTCGCACAGGAGGCGGGCGCCGACAGGGCGAGGGAAGGGCCGCCGGTGGACGTGCACAGGGAAACCGAGGCCTTCCTGCTGCCGCCCTTCCTCAGCACGCCGGCGGGCGCGCAGAGGGTCTCGGCGGCGGCCTCCGCGCCGGGGGCCGGGGAGGGGGCCGCCGCGGACGGGCGCCCGCGGCCGTCGTCGGGCGAGGGGGCGGAGGGCTGGGCCACCGCGGCCAGGGTGAGGGCCGCGGCTCCCGCGGTCAGGGCGACACGTGCCCGCCGGGTGAGCGGGATACGCGACGGCGGGGTCGGGGATGCCGGCACCGGTTCCTCCGGGGGGTCGGGAGCGTCGGGTCCGCCGACGAGCATGACCTGCGACGCACGCCGGCGCCCGCGCTCCGCCGCCGACACGCCGCCCCCTCACGCGGCGGCACCAACGGTCCGCGACCCGGGCGGGTCAGCCGCCGGACCGCGCGGCGAACGCCGTCACGGAGAGCTCCGCCCCGTCGGAGACCGGAACCTCGCCGTTCTCCCACCGCACGCTCAGCGGGCGCCGCTCGTCCGGCGGCGTGATCAGCAAGGTCGCGGGCTTCTCGGCCTTCGACCCGGTCAGCCTCGGATCCGGGAACGACAGCGCCGCCCACACGCTCTCCCCGGCGACGAGGGTGATCTTGCCGGCCGGCGCCTTCCCGACCCGTTCGGGATCCGGGCCCACCTGCTCACCGCCGGCGTCCGCGAAGGCCGCGCCGGGGAACCCGCGCACGGTGCAGGCGCGTCCCGACTGGTTGGTGAGGGCCACCGAAAAGCTCCGCTGCCCCGCGCCCGCGTCACCCCGGCCCACCGAGGCCGACAGCCCGGAGGTGTGGCACCGCTCCACGGCGGTACCCGCGCCGGCCGGTTTCCCGTCCGCCCCCGAGGCGGATCCGTCGCCTCCCGCCCAGCAGCCCGTCAGCAGGAGGGAAAGAGGCAGTGACGCGGCCGCCGTCCCCAAGATGCCGCGGTGTCGCGTCGCGCGCGAGAGGCCCATGGTCGTCCACTCCCCGGAAGATCGGCGTGCCGGAACCTGCCCGCCATGGTCCTCCGGCCCACCGGATTCGGAAAGACCCCCTCCGCTCCGCACACCTCACGCCTCGTCGAGCAGCGCCAGTTCCGCCCAGATCGTCTTGCCTTCCTGAGTGTGGCGGGTGCCCCACCGCTGGGTCAGCTGGGCCACCAGCAGCAGGCCGCGGCCGCCTTCGTCGAAGGTCCGCGCCCGGCGCAGGTGCGGGGCGGTGTGACTGCTGTCCGACACCTCGCAGATCAAGGTCCCCGCGCCGTGGATCAGCCGCAGCCGGATGGGCCGGGAACCGTAGCGGATGGCGTTGGTGACCAGCTCGCTGACCACCAGCTCGGCGGTGAAGGAGGCCTCCTCCAGACCCCAGTGCTCCAGCTGCTTCACCGACTGCTTGCGGATCGCCGCCACCAGCGCCGGGTCGGCGGGGATGTCCCAGGTCGCCACCTTCGAGGAGGGCAGCCCCCGGGTGCGGGCCAGCAGCAGCGCCACGTCGTCGGCCACGTCGCTCCTGGGCAGCAGCGTCGCCAGGATGTGCTCGCAGCTCGCCTCGAGCGACTCGGCCGGCTCCGCCAGCGCCTCCTGCAGCTGGATGCGGCCCGCGTCCATGTCCAGACCGCGGTTCTCCACCAGGCCGTCGGTGTAGAAGGCGAGGACCGTCCCCTCGGGAAGCTCCAGGTCGGCCACCTCGAACGGCAGCCCGCCCACGCCCAGGGGCGGACCGGCCGGCATCTCGACCGGCTCCGGCAGACCGCCCGGGAGGACCATGAGCGGCGGCTGATGCCCCGCGCGGGCCATGGAACAGCGCCGGGACACCGGGTCGTACACCGCGTACAGACAGGTCGCGCCGACCTCGCCCGGACTCCCCTCGCCGCCCGCCTCCTCGGAGAGCCGGACCACCAGATCGTCGAGGTGGGTGAGCAGTTCCTCGGGCGCGAGGTCGATGTCGGCCAAGGTGCGCACCGCGGTCCGCAGCCGCCCCATGGTGGCGGAGGCCTGGACGCCGTGGCCCACCACGTCGCCGACGACCATCGCCACCCGCATGCCGGAGAGCGGGATGATGTCGAACCAGTCGCCGCCCACCCCGCCGGCGCGGGCCGCCGGCAGGTAGCGCGAGGCGGCCTCAAGAGCGGCGGTGACGGGCAGCGAGCGCGGCAGCAGGCTCCGCTGGAGCGCCAGCGCCACCTCCCGCTCACGCGAGTAGCGCCGGGCGTTGTCGACGCACACCGCGGCCGTCGCCGCGACCTCCTCCGCAAGCAGCACGTCGTCACGGGAGAACGGTTCCTGCTGCCGGTGCCGGGCCAGCAGGGCCACGCCCAGGATCATCCCGCGGGCCCGCAACGGCACGGCGATCGCCGAGTGCACGCCGATGTCGACCACCCGGCGGCCGAGCCCCTCCCGGTAGGAGAAGCGGCGCGCCAGCACCTCCGGAGTGTCGGTGAAGACCAGGGTCCGTGCCTGGCTGAGCGACTCCGCCTGGAGGCTGGACGCCGGATAGGAGTCCAGCTCGCCGATGTCGGGGAGCGCCGAGGAGCGGCCCAGCACCGAGCGGTCGGCGACCCGGCGCAGCTTCACCGGCGCCGACGGCGGGGGCGGCTCCGACGGCGGGTCACCGCCGTGCTCCGGGTCCAGCAGGTCCACGGAGACGAAGTCGGCCAGCGCCGGCACGAGCACGTCCGCGAACTCCTGCGCGGTCCGGCGGACGTCCAGCGTGGTCCCGACCCGGGTGCTCGCCTCGTTCACCAGCTGGAGGCGCTCGCGGGCGCGCAGCTGCTCGGTGAAGTCGTGGGCGGCCACCGAGACGCCGCAGACCGCGCCCATGCCGTCGCGGACCGGGGCCATGCTGGTCAGCCAGGCGCGGATCGTCCCGCCGCCGCCCAGCTGGGGCAGGTAGGTGCGCACCGAGAAGTGCTTGCCGGTCTCCAGGACCTGGCGCATGGTCTGCTCGACCTCCGCCAGTTCCGGGCGCTCGCCGATGTCGGACACCCGCAGTCCGCGCAGCCGCTCGGCCGGGGCGCCCATCACGCGCGCCATGTCGCCGTTCATCGCGCGCAGTCGCAGACCGGAGTCGAAGACGGCCATCGCGCAGGGTGACTGCACCAGCTCCACCGTCGCCAGCGGATCGTCGGGGCGCAGCGGGTCCGCGGTCTCGCCGACCGGCGCCACCAGGAGCCAGCTGCCCGGGGAGTCGCCCCGCGGCGGTCTGTGGTGGGCGATCAGGCCGACCCGCACGGTCCGACCGTCCCGGTGACGCAGGGGCACCGTGGCGGTGATCCGGTCCGCGACGGGCGCGGGATCGGCCGGCAGGACGCCGGAGTCACCGTCACCGGCGATCAGGGTGGCGGCACGCAGGCCCACGATCTCCTCGGGGGCGTGGCCCAGGAGCCGCACCGCGCCCGCGCTCCACTCGAGCACGACACCGTCGTCGCCGACCACGGCGCGGGCCGTCGCGGCATCGTCGAGCGGGTTGACCGGGCTCATGGTCGGCACTCCATCGCGGACACTTTCCGTGACCGTCGCGTCACGTCGGTCCCAGCGTAGTACCTCGGACGGGGGCGCGTGCCGCGCCCTTGGGCCGAGCGGGCGGCGGCTCCCGCGCCCCCGCGCGGGGAGACCGCCTCCCTCACCCTTTCGGGCACCGGGCCGAATGGGCGTTCCCCAGGCCGTGACCTGCGGGAATTTACCCTCGGTCGGGTGAGCGGTACCGTGGCGCCATGCCAGCTCTCAATGTCGAGTTCAGCGACCGTGAGCTCGAGGACCTGCGGCAGATCGCCAAGGAGCGCGGTACCTCCATGAAGGCCCTGGTCCGGGAGGCCGCGGCCGCGGACATAGCGCGGCACCGTGCCCTCCAGGAGGGCGCCGAGGCCTTCCGCCGCTTCTTCACCACGCACGCGGACGAGTTCGCCGCCGCCTTCCCGGACGACGAGCCGCCGGTCCGCGGCGCGGGGCGGGCCGCCTGACGTATGACCTCCGTCCTGCACGTCGACGTCCCCTGGCTCCTGCAGCGCCACGAGGAGGTGCTGCCGGACCAGCCGACGGTCAGTGACTTCTCGGCCCTGGTGGCGGCGGTCGCCAGGCACCGGGTGGACCCGCCGCGCCTGGGCGTGGACTCCGACCCCGCCTGGCGCGCCGCCGCCCTGCTGCACACCATCGCCGTGCTCAGGCCGCTGCCGTCCTCCAACGCCCGCTTCGCCTGCGCCACGGCGGTGGCGTACATGTACGCCAGCGGGGCGGGGATCGATCCGCCCTACGGCGCGCTCGTCGACCTCGCCCGCGAACTGATCGCGGGCAAGGCCGACGTCTACGCGGCCGCCGACCGTCTCAGGGAGTGGCAGCTGTGACGCGTGGGCGGCGCGGGACACGTCAGCGCCGCCTTCGGTGGCTGGTGTCGCACCAGGGATAGCGCTCGCTGAGTCGGCAGGTGCACAGGGCCACCCGGAAGCGGTCCGAGGACGCCACGGTGCCGTCCTCCAGCTCCACCTCCACCGGGCCGTCGACCAGCATCGGGCCACGGCGCGGCACCACGATGCGCCGGGCCTCCGCAGGACGCTGCGAGGCGCCCGGGGCGGGCGTGCGCTCAGACGGGTCGTTCGGCACGGACCACCACCAGCTCCTCCCGCTCCGCGCGGGCCTGTTCCGGGGAGATCATCCCCCGGTGCCTCAACCAGTTCACCCGGTCCCTGAGTACCGGGCCGAACGCCACGTGGCGTCGCAGGGTCACCGACGCCTTCAGTCCGGCCGCCCGCAGTTGCTCCACGGACGTGGCGGGACCGCTCAGCGCCGAGTGCACCATCAGCAGCACGCCGCCCGGGCGCAGCAGCTCCGGCGCCTCCCGGCAGATCCGGTCCACGACCAGCCGCCCGTCGTCCCCGGCGTCCCAGGCGCGGGCCTCCCTGGGGCGGCCGCGTGTCCCGCCCGGAGGGGTCGGCACGTACGGCGGATTGCTGGTGATCAGGTCGAACGCCTCACCCCGGACGGGGTCGAACAGGTCGCCGCGCACGGCGCGCACCCGCACCCCGTGCAGCAGGGCGTTGAGCCGGACGCCTGCCACCGCGCGGCGGGAGACGTCCACCGCCGTGACCTCGCCGCCGCGGCGGGCGGCGGCCAGGGCCAGGGCTCCTGAACCGGTGCCGACGTCCAGCACGCGGCCGCCGGCGGGGAAGGGTTCGTCCTCCAGTGCCTCGGAGAGGAGGAGCGTGTCGTCCTGGGGGGCGTACACACCAGGGATAACCAAAGGTCGCTTCACACGGGCCGAATACCCAGGCCGGGCCGCACCATGGCCGGTGGGCCCCCCGCCGTCACCCGTCCAGGTCCGTCCCGTCGCGCGCTCCGGGGGCCCGGCGACCGTCCCGCTCACGCGGACACCGCCACGGGCTCCGGCAGCTCGGAGCGCAGCGCCGGACGGTCGGCCCGCCAGCAGGCCATGACATGGTCACCCAGACGGTCCTCCAGGAAGACCGTCGCGTCCATGCCGAACACGACGTCGTCCTCCAGGTACGGCTCCACCTCCAGCAGACCGCCGATCACCTCGTGCCGGACCACCTGCTCGTGCACGGCGTCCGCCTCGACGTGCTCGTCGTAGAAGAACTCGGCCGCGGCTCCCGCGCCGGTACGGCGCATGGCCTCGGCCAGCCGCCGGGAACCGGGGGAGGAGGTGATCTCCACGGTGGCGAAGTGACCCACCAGCGCGCCGCGCAGCGCGCGGTGCAGGCCCAGCAGCGACATCAGGTTGACCACGGCCAGCGCCGGGGCGGGCGCGTGCTCGAGGTAGGCACCGTAGGAGGTCTCCAGGCCCAGGTCCGCCATCAGGTCGGCGAACAGCTTGGCGTGCACCCGGTCGGCGCGGCCGCCGCCGAACTCGTCGAACTCCACCGACACCATGGCGGCCTTGGCGCGCCCCCACAGCCGGGGCAGCACCCAGGCGTGCGGGTCCGCCTCCTTCAGGTGGTAGACCGACCGCATCGCGGCGTACTCCCGCAGGTGGCGCAGCTCGCCCTCGTCACGCAGGAACCAACTGACGCCGACGCCCTCGACGGGCTCCGTCTCGAGTTCCTTGACGGCGGAGCGCACGTCGCGGTGCACCTCGACGTCCCGGCGCAGCGCCGCGAGGAACCGGTCCTCCATCGCCCGGCGCACGGTGAGCAGGGCCGGGTCCCACTCCAGGGCGGGGTCCACACCGGCGAAGCCGCGGTAGTGCAGTTCGTAGCAGCAGTACAGGGCGAGCTGGAGGTCGTCGCCGTAAGGGTCGGCCTCGGCGGCGAGCTGCGCGCCGGGGGGCGGACCCTCGCCGCGCAGCAGGGCGAGGACGCCCCGGGACAGCGGGCCGCGGGAGGAGGGGAGCTCGGGGGCGTGCCGGTCGTGAAGGGCGTCGCGGTCGTGACTCATGCGGCCCGGGTACCCGCCGCGACGCCGGGTACCCGGGCGGACCGCCAGGTCAGCCGTCCCGCCGGGCCTGCTCCTGGGCCCGCGGGTTCGGCGAGGTGGCGTCGCCGGCCTCGCCGGAGCGGCCCGCGCCCTCCTGGTCCCGGCCGTCGGCGCGGGCCGCGGCCTCCTCCGCCTCACGGAAGGCCTCGGCCAGCGCGGTGCGCGGCGGGTCGTCCTGACGGTCGCGGTCGCTGTGGTGGTGGTTCACCGTTCGTCTCCTCGGTCTCGCCGGTTCGGGACGCCCCGCCCGCAGGCCGCCCGGGGGTGGCCCCGCGCCGGGGCCACCTGCGGGTACCCGGCACCGCCACGGACAGACCCCGGCTCCGCCGGGGCCACGGCGGGGCGGAGGCCCCGGCCCTCGTCCGTCACGCCATCTGGCGGCGCACCAGCTCGTGCAGCCGGCCTCCCCGGTCGGCCAGCAGCTCGGCCGGGGTGCCGATCTGCGCCACCCGTCCCTCGTCCATCACGATCACCCGGTCGGCGTCCATCACCGTCGACAGCCGGTGGGCGATCACCACCCGGGTCGCCCGGAGCGCCCGGGTGCTCTCGATGACCTGCCGCTGCGTCTCGTTGTCGAGCGCGCTGGTCGCCTCGTCCAGGAAGAGGATCCGCGGACGCCGGATCAGCGCCTGGGCGATCATCAGCCGCTGGCGCTGACCGCCGGAGAGCGAGCCGCTGCCGGCCACCAGGGTGTGCAGCCCCATCGGCATCCGCCGGATGTCGTCCCCCAGCCCGGCCAGTTCCGCCGCCGCCATGACCTCCTCCGGCGTGTACGGCTCGTGGCCGCGGACGATCTCCAGCACCGACCCGGTGAACGGCTGCGCGTGCTGCAGCACCACCCCGCACTGCCGGCGCACCGCCGCCCGGTCCAGCGCGGCCAGGTCCTGTCCGTCGTACAGGACACTGCCGGATGCGGGGCGCTCGAAGCCGATCAGCAGCCGCAGCAGCGTGGACTTGCCGCAGCCGCTGGGCCCGACGATCGCCAGGAACTCGCCGGGGCGGACCTCGAAGGAGACGTCGTCGAGCACCGGCGGCCCGTCGTCGGAGTAGCGGAACGACAACCGGCGCGCCTCGATCGCCCCGGTGAGCCGCCCCGGCGGCGTGTTCGCCTGCCGCACCTCCGGCACCGCGTCGAGCACCGGCCGGAGCTCCTCGAACAGCGGCAGCGCGGCCACCACCGACACGGCGGCCCCGGTCAGCTGGGTGACCGAACCGAGCAGCATGGTCACCGCCGTGTTGAAGGCGAGGAAGTCCGCGGCCGGCATCACACCCCGCGCCGGGCCCGCCAGCAGCATGAACATCAGCAACGAGCAGAGCGGGAGCGCCACCGCGCCGAGCACCGCGTTGAGGTTCTTGATCCCGCCCAGCCGCCGGTGCATCTCCCGGCTGCGGGCGAACTCGCCCGCCCACGCGGCGTACGCGTAGTTCTCGGCCGCCGCGACCCGCAGCTTCGGCAGGCCGCGCAAGGTCTGGAACGCCTGGTTGTTGAGCCTGTGGGTGAGCCGGACCAGACGGCGCTGCCACCGCACCTGCCACAGCCCCAGCGCCAGGAACACCGCGCCGAGCACCAGCAGCAGGGCCACGGCGGCCGTCGCCATCGCCGGGTCGTACCAGAACAGCAGAGCCAGGTTGACGGTGCCGACCGTCAGCGACTGGACGGCCACCGGCCCCACGCCGGCCAGCAACTGCCGGATCCGGCTGATGCCCATCGCCGCCCCGGCCAGCTCCCCGGTGGAGCGGCCGGTGAAGAACCGCGCCGGCAGCCGCAGCAACCGGTCCCACACAGCGGGCTGCAGCACGGCCTCGATCCGCCCCTCCAGCCGCAGCATCGTCAGGTTCTGCAGCAGCAGGAACACCGCCGACACCAGGGCGGCCACCAGCACGGCGGTGCAGGCAAGGGCGATCAGGTCGGTCCGCGCCTGCGGCACGTACGCGCCGAGCACCTTGCCGGTGACCACCGGCACGCACACGCCGACCACCACCGTCACCAGCCCGCCCAGCAGCAGCGACGCCACGTCGCCACGGGCCCCGGACAGCACGAACCGGGCCAGCCCCAGCGGAGTGGTCCGGCGCTCGGGCAGCGGGCGGAAGAACATCACGGCGCGCGCGTCGTAGTCGTCGGCGTTGTCCGCGCCGATCCGGGTCTCCCGCCCGGTGGTCGGATGCACCGCGACGTAGCCCCCGCGCCGCCACAGCAGCGCCACCGGAGCCCCCGACAGCGCGCGGAACCCCAGCAGCGGGCCGACGTCCTCCTTCCACCAGCGGCCGGCGCCCAGCCGCACGGTCCGGGTCCGCACCCGGGAGACGGCCGCGATCCGCTCGACCGGGTCCAGTCGCTCGGCGCCCGCCGCGCCGCGCGCCGGATCGGTCAGCGTGACGCCCGCGGCGCGGGCCACCAGCCGGCAGGCGGCCCAGGTGGCGTCCTCGTCCACGTCGGTGATGCGGCGGCGCGAGCGGCCGCCCATCGACGCCAGCAGGGTGCGGTCCGCACGGTCGCGGGCCTCCAGCCCGGCCCGGACGCCCGCAGCGGCGCGGCTCTCGTGGGACCGCTCCTGCTGCTCGATCCACCGGTCCAGGGTGGACAGCAGCCGGTACTGACGGTCCACCATGCCCTGCCAGAGCGCCGGGTCCACGAGCAGGTCGGCCGCGGCCTCCTCGCCGTACACGGAGCCGTGGGCGACGGAGCCGGGCGGCACGTGCAGGGAGAAGACGTCCTCGTCCGCCTTCCTCGCCAGGTGCTCGGCGGCCTGCTGGAAGCCCGGCTCGGTGGAGAAGCCCTCGGTGAACTCGGCCGTGAACACCGCCGCCATCGGCGCCTGGAACAGCACCGACAGACCGCGCCCCATGCCGAACGCCAGCGCGTGCTCCAGCGGACTCGACCCGGAGGCGGTGTACCGCGGGCTCAGGTGCAGCGGGGTGCCGTACTCGTCGTAGGTCCAGGTCTGCTCGGCCACCGGCTGGTACAGCTCCCGCAGCTGGATCCGGCGCACCGCGCAGTCCCGCAGCGGCCGGGCGACCAGCGTGTGCCGGGGACCGGCGACCGGGCCGAGCAGCAGGGAGCCCGCCTCCAGCCGCCCCAGGTGGTGCCAGTGGCCCTGGCCCACCACGTCCGCCGCGAACAGGTCGAGCGCGCCGGCGGCGACCAGCCACAGCACCTGCGGCCCCTCCAGGTCGAGCTGCGGGCCGGAGCAGTCCACGGGCGTGCCCAGCGTGTCGAGCGCCTGGAGCCCCGTCTCCCCAGGGGCCCGGCCGCCCGGGTGCGCGTCCTCGTAACCGGAGGTCATCTACCGCTCCCTGACCAGTCGTGCGTAGCTGCCGCCCGCGGCCAGCAGCTGCTGGTGGGTGCCGCGTTCGACGATCACGCCGTGCTGGAGCACCACGATCTCGTCGCTGTCGCGGACCGTGCTCAGCCGGTGGGCGATCACCACGCAGGCGCAGCCGCGGCGGCGCAGGTTGTCCATCACCACCAGCTCCGTCTCGGCGTCCAGCGCGCTGGTCACCTCGTCGAGGACCAGGACGCTGGGACGGCGGGCCAGGGCACGGGCGATCTCCAGCCGCTGCCGCTGCCCGCCGGAGAAGTTGCGGCCGTCCTGCTCGACGGGGCTGTGGATGCCGCCGGGGCGGCGCATCACCACGTCGTACAGGGCGGCGTCCCTGAGCGCGTCGACCACCGCCTCGTCGGGCACCGACGGGTCCCACAGCGCGACGTTGTCGCGGACCGTGCCCTCGAAGAGGAACACGTCCTGGTCGACGAAGGAGACCGAGGCGGCCAGCGCCCCGCGCGGGATGTCCTCCAGCCGCTGCCCGTCGATCCGGATCACGCCCTCCCAGGGCGCGTACAGGCCGGCCAGCAGCCGGGCCACCGTCGACTTGCCGCTGCCGGAGCCGCCGACCAGCGCCACCTGACGGCCCGGACCGACCGTCAGGTCGAAGCCGCTCAGCAGCGGCTCGTCCAGCGGGCTGTAGCCGAACGCGACGTCCTCCAGCTCGATGTGGCCGCGCAGGCGACGGGTGGAGTCCTCGCCGCCGCGCACGTGCAGCGGATCGGGCGCGAAGTTCTCCACGTCCTTCAGCCGGGCCACGTCGGCCGCGAAGTCCTGGATCCGCCCGGCCACGCCGTTCAGCCGGGTCAGCGGCGCGGTGAACCGGGTGACCAGCGCCTGGAAGGCGACCAGCAGGCCCACCGTGATGTGGCCCTCCACCGCGCGCAACCCGCCGATCCACAGGATCAGCGCGCTGTTCAGGGTCGCCAGCGTCGGCGCCACCACGCCCAGCCAGGCGGTGGGCACGCCCAGCCGCTGCTGCTCCTCCAGGGTGACGGCGTGCTGCCCGGCCCACTTGCGGAAGTAGCCGTCCTCACCGCCGGTCGCCTTCATCGTCTCGATCAGCTGGAGCCCGGTGTAGGCGGTGTTGGTGAGCCGGGCGGTGTCGGCGCGCAGCTTGGCGGTACGGGTGGCCCGCAGCCGCACCACCACCCGCATCGCCACCACGTTGAGCAGCGCCACCCCGATGCCCACCGCGGTCAGCTGCGGGTCGTAGGTGTGCAGCAGGACCGCGTACAGCACCACCACCACGGCGTCGACACCTGCCGAGGCGAGGTCACGGGAAAGAGTTTCGGCCACCGAGTCGTTGGACTCCAGCCGCTGCACCAGGTCGGCGGGGCCGCGCTGGGAGAAGAAGGTGACCGGAAGCCGCAGCAGATGGCGCAGGAACCGGGCGCTGGAGAGCGTGGAGGAGATGATCCGCCCGCGCAGCAGATTGCCCTGCTGCAGCCAGGTCAGCACGGCGGTGAGCAGGACGCAGGCGCCCATCGACGTGAACAGCACGTCCAGCAGGGAGGTGCTGCCGCCGATCAGGAAGGTGTCGATCCAGGTGCGGCTGAGCGCCGGCACGGCGGCACCGACCAGCACCAGCAGCAGGCTCGCCAGCACGGCGGCGGGCAGGGCGCCGGCCGTGCCGCGCAGCCGGGAGGGGAGCGCGCCCAGGGCGCCCGGGCGCCGGCCGCCGCGCCGGAAGTCCGGGCCCGGCTCCATCACCAGCACCACGCCGGTGAAGCTGGTGTCGAAGTCCTCCATGGGCACGAACCGGCGGCCCTTCGCCGGATCGTTGACGTGGACGCCGCGCCGGCCGAAGCGCCGTCCCATGCCGTCGAGGACGACGTAGTGGTTGAACTCCCAGAACAGCACGGCCGGCGCCGCCACCTCGGCGAGGGCGGCGGTGTCCATCTGCATGCCCTTGGCCGTCATCCCGTAGGCGCGGGCCGCCTTGAGCAGATTCCCCGCCCGGGAGCCGTCGCGGGAGACGCCGCAGGCGACGCGCAGTTCCTCCAGGGGGACATGGCGGCCGTGGTGGCCCAGCACCATGGCGAGCGCGGCCGCGCCGCACTCCACGGCCTCCATCTGCAGCACGGTGGGGGTGCGGACCGCGCGTCGGCGAGGGCGGCGGGCCGGGGTCTTCCTCGCCGGGGCGGCCCGGCGCCTGCCCCGGACGGGCGGCGGCGGACCCTTCTTTACGTTCGTGGTGCGGGTGGTCACGGCAGGAGCCAATCGACGGGGTGCTGGTCGGCGACGCGGACGGAGGCGGTGGCCTGGGTCATGGAGTCCAGGCGGAAGGGCGGCCCGTCCTCGGTGGACCACCGGTAACCGCTCCTCGTCGACGAGGAGCGCACCGGGGTGACGGTGACCGCCACGGGCGCGCCGTCCTCGGTGAGCCGGGCGGCCAGCTGCGCGTCTCCCAGGAAGGAGGCGATGCGCCGGGCCGACTGGGCGCGCCGCTCGACGGACGTCACCCTGCCGCGCAGCACCCCGTAGCGGGAGGCGGGCGCGGTCTGCACGGTGAGGTCGACCGGATCGCCGACCCGGATTTCGGAGGCCTTGCCGGCCGGGACGTACACGGTCGCGTACAAGGGGGAGTGCTCGTCGGTGACCTTCTCCACCGCCGCCACGTCGGCGCCGGTCTGCAATACGGCCCCGACGTTCACGGCGAGCGCGCCCACCCGGCCGGCCTCGACCGCCCGCACCAGGGTCCTGCCCTCGGCGGCGCGTACCTCGAGGACCGGCGCCCCGGCGTCGAGCCGGTCACCCTCCTCGGCGAGCACGCGGGTCACCTGTCCGGTGACGGGACTCTGCAGGACGTAACTGCCCTGCCCGTGGGTGAGCACGGCCGGCGCGCCCACCGTGGTGACGACCGAGCCGGTCACCGCCCACACGGAGGCGGCGGCCATCACGACCAGCGTCACCGAGAGCACCAGCCAGCCCTGCGGCCGGGCGAGCCGGGCGGGCAGCTCGAGGTCCTCCGGCGACCGCAGCTTGTCGAGGGCCTGCTGGCGGAACTGCACGGAACTTCTTTCGGCTGAACGGAACCGGTCCCCGTGCGGGAACCGGCCATGGAACGCCGGGAGTCCCGGAGCCGTGGGGGTGGCTCCGGGACTCGACGGCGCGAGGTGCGATCAGAGGCCGTTGACCAGGCCGGTGACCGGAGCGGTGTTGAGGCCGGTGACGCCCTCGACGGTGGAGACCGCGGTGTTGAGGATGCCGGAGACCGGCACGATGCCGTCGACGACGCCGGTGACGGCACCGAGGGTCTCGCCGATCAGGCCGCCGGAGACGTTGTCCAGCTCGGCGTCGGAGATCTCGGCGGTCTCGACCTGGGGGACGAAGTTCATCAGAACTTCCCTTCGTAAGGACCTACATAGGGGAAAACGCGCCGCCGCCCGCCGTGCCGGTGAGAGCCGGCGAACCTTGCGGCGCGGTGGGATCAAAGCACGGGCGACGTGCCGCCTTCCAATCAACAACCGCTGTGAGCTGGGCTTTTGGCCCTCGGTCGGGGGGAAGCGTGAACGCGGCGTCACCACATGGGGATCACTTCCACACATGGGTCACGGGAGGACCGCAGGGCCTTCTCCCGCCCTGGGGCCGGAAGCGGGCATTCGGGACCACCGCGGTGCGCGGCCGCCCCGGGAGGGCCCGCGCGGTGCCCGGATCGGGCAGCCGGTGTGCAGATTTCCCGCACGGACGTTTCGGCGCGGCGGTCGTTCACCGTACGTGCGCGCGCCGTCGCTCACCGGCGCCACCGGGATGCGGCCGGCGGCCGTCCCGCGAGGGGACCGGCCGCATCGGGCCGCAGCCCACCAGGGGCGGGCGCCCGGCCCGCTGACCTGCGCGACAGCTCCACCGGCTGCGCCCCGGACACGCCCTCGTGACGTACCGTTGGGTGGCCGGGCCCGGTTCACGTCACCGACGAAAGGTCACTCCATGGCGCAGGAAGTACGCGGCGTAGTCGCTCCAGGCAGGAACGAGCCGGTGCGGGTCGAGACGATCGTCGTTCCGGACCCCGGACCGGGCGAGGCCGTCGTCAAGGTGCAGGCCTGCGGGGTCTGCCACACCGACCTGCACTACAAGCAGGGCGGCATCGGCGACGACTACCCCTTCCTGCTCGGTCACGAGGCGGCCGGCGTCGTGGAGTCCGTCGGCGAGGGCGTGAGCGAGGTGGCCCCCGGCGACTTCGTCGTCCTCAACTGGCGCGCCGTGTGCGGCCACTGCCGTGCCTGTCTGCGCGGCCGTCCCTGGTACTGCTTCGACACCCACAACGCGAGGCAGCGGATGACCCTCGCCGACGGGCGGGAGCTCAGCCCGGCACTGGGCATCGGCGCCTTCGCCGAGAAGACCCTGGTGGCCGCCGGCCAGTGCACCAAGGTCGACCCCGCCGTCTCGCCCGCCGTCGCGGGCCTGCTCGGCTGCGGCGTGATGGCGGGCATCGGCGCGGCCGTCAACACCGGCAACGTCGGCCGCGGCGACAGCGTCGCGGTGATCGGCTGCGGCGGCGTCGGCGACGCGGCGATCGTCGGGGCGAACCTGGCGGGAGCGGCCCGGATCATCGCCGTGGACCTCGACGACCGGAAGCTGGAGACCGCCCGCACCATGGGCGCCACCCACACCGTCAACAGCAAGGAGACCGACCCCGTCGAGGCGATCCGCGAGCTCACCGGCGGCTTCGGCGCCGACGTGGTGATCGAGGCGGTCGGCCGGCCGGAGACCTACCGGCAGGCCTTCTACGCCCGCGACCTGGCCGGCACCGTGGTCCTGGTGGGCGTGCCCACCCCGGAGATGAAGCTGGAACTCCCGCTGCTCGACGTGTTCGGCCGCGGCGGCTCCCTCAAGTCCTCCTGGTACGGCGACTGCCTGCCCTCGCGCGACTTCCCGATGCTGATCGACCTGCATCTCCAGGGGCGCCTGCCGCTGGAGAAGTTCGTCACCGAGACGATCGAACTGACCGACGTGGAAGCCGCGTTCGAGCGCATGCACCACGGCGACGTCCTGCGCTCGGTGGTGGTCCTCCCGTGACCGCCAGGATCGAACGACTCGTCACCTCCGGGCAGTTCAGCCTGGACGGCGGCACCTGGGACGTGGACAACAACGTCTGGATCGTCGGCGACGACCACGAGGCCGTGGTGATCGACGCGGCGCACGACGCGGAGGCGATCCTGGAGGCCGTGGGCGACCGCCGGCTGACCGGCATCGTCTGCACCCACGCCCACAACGACCACATCGACGCCGCCCCCGAGCTCGCCGAACGCACCGGGGCCGTGATCTGGCTGCACCCCGACGACCTGCACCTGTGGAAGCAGACCCACCCCGAGCGGATGCCCGACGCCTGGCTGGAGGACGGCCTGCGGATCGAGGCGGCCGGGACCGACCTCGAGGTGATCCACACCCCCGGCCACGCTCCGGGCGCGGTCAGCCTGCGGTCGGTCGCCCTGGGCGTCGTCTTCACCGGCGACACCCTCTTCCAGGGCGGGCCGGGAGCGACCGGCAGGTCCTGGTCGAGCTTCCCGGACATCATCGAATCCATTCGCGAGAGGTTGCTCACGCTCCCGCCGGAGACCAAGGTCCTCACCGGCCACGGCGACAGCACGACCATCGGCGAAGAGGCTCCCCACCTGGAGGAATGGATCGCCCGAGGGCACTGAGACACACGGCGGCGAGCGGGCGCGCCGCTGGACCGGGCCGGTGAACCGGACCGCCCTCGCGGCGTGCCGGTGCCCCCCGGTTCACGGCGCGCCCGATTTGTGATGTCATCATTTCCTCGCCGGCCTGCCTGACCCGTGACCGCTCCCAGGGCGCGGACCGCTGTCGGCACGACCAGCACGACACGGACCAGAGGAAGGCCCTGGGTCATGGGGGACATCCGCAGGCGGGGCGCCGCCCTGCTCGCTGCGGTGCTCGCGGCGCCGCTCGCACTCGTCGTCGGCGCGGCACCGGCCGGCGCGGCGGACGGCGCGGCCGTCGCCGCCGCCTGCACCGCCGGTACGGGCCCCTACCAGAGGCAGGCCGAGGGCTTCCTCGGCAGGCCGGTGGACGGGAAGCAGTCGCGCGCCGACTGCGAGGCGATCCGCGCCTTCCAGAGGAAGCACCTGATCACGCCCAGCGCCGGCTACGCGGGTCCGCTCACCTGGCGGGTGATGGACCTCATGAACCGGCAGCGTGCGGCGGGCACGGACCCGAACAAGGACGGGCGCTGCCCCGTCGACAAGGGCCGCATCGCGTGCGTGGACCTCACCCGTCAGCTGAGCTGGATCCAGGACGGACGCAAGCTGGTGTACGGGCCTGTCCCGGTGCGCACCGGGCGCGACGGCTACGAGACCCGCACGGGCCTCAAGAAGGTCTACTGGCGCAACATCGACCACGTGTCGAGCATCTACAACGTGCCCATGCCCTACAGCCAGTTCTTCGACGGCGGCCAGGCGTTCCACTCGGTGGCGATGAGCGTCTGGGCCCCGCCGGGATCGCACGGATGCGTCAACATGACGCCCAAGGACGCCAAGAAGTACTGGGAGTTGCTCCGCAACGGCGACGAGGTGTCCGTGTGGGGGCGCAAGCCCGGCACGTGATCAGAGACACGTCCGTTACGCGCGTTTTCGCCGGATTGCTCACATCGTCCCCCGGCTTTCCGCCGTATGCTTCACAACATGTCCACCACTCCTGAAACCGTCCGTCTGCGTTCGGCGGCAGAGGTGAACGAGGAGATCCGGGACCTGTTGATGAAGTCCGGCGGGCGGCTCGACCACGAGCAGCGCCGCAGGTATCAGCGCCTGGTGGGGGAGTGGGCCGCTGCCACTCCGCGGCCCAAGTCCCGCCGCCGTCCGGCCCGGGCCTCCTGAGGACCTCCTCCGCATCCCGTGTCCCCGCCCGGCGGGGGCGCGGGTCCGACAGCGCCCGGGATCGAGCTCCGCGGTCGTCAGTGCCAGGAGCGGTGCGTGTCGTCCGTGAGCTGGAAGACCGGCTCGCCCCGCACCGGGTCCTTCGCCGTCACCAGCCGGACGCGGTCGCCCGTGTGGACTCCGGCCGGCGGACCTGTCACCCGGCCCCGCACCACGAAGCCCTCGGCCATCTCTATCAGCGAGACGTTGCGGGCCGACGGTGTGTTCCGGTGGACCACCGTCGAGCGCAGCACCGTCCCGGCGCCCGCGCTGCGCTCCGTCCGCAGCTCGCTTCCCGCGCAGACCGGGCACAGCAGCTTGTGGTACATCGCGGTGCCGCACCAGGTGCAGCTCTGGTAACTGAGGGCCTCGGTCTCCTGGGCGACGTGGTCGAGCACGCCCGTCGCGGAGAAGCCGGTGGCCGGGTGAGAGGCGAATCCTGACTGGAACACGACGGTCATCTCCCTGCGCTCGGACGGGGCGTCCCCGGCGCGCGGCGCCCCCGCGCGCGAAGCACAGCGTATGGCACCCAGTGCCACACGTAAAGGCACTGCGTACCGTCTATCGGTCCTCTGTGCCGGGGCCCAACGTCGACTCGATCTCGCGCACCACCTGCCACATCGGCGCCCGGCGGCGTGAGACCACCACGACCACGTCCTCGTCCTGGCGGTCCGGCCCCGCGCCGTCGCCGAACGCCTCACGCACGTAGTCCAGCGCCCGCTCCACCGCCGCCTGCGCGTCGCCCTCGCCCTCCGAACGCAGCCAGGACCGCAGAACGTTGTTGTGCGCCGCGACCACCGCCGCCGCTATCACGTCCGCCCGCAGCGCCCCGTCGGGCCGGTCCGCCAGCCGCTCCCGCAGGTGCCCCGCGAAGGTCCGCTCGTAGCGCCACACCACGGACAACTCGTAGGCGCGCAGGCCGGGAACGGTCTTGGTGAGCCGGTAACGCTGCACCGAGAAGGTCGGGTTGTCGGTGTAGAGGCGCAACACCAGCCGCACCGCCTCGCAGACCCGCGCCACCGGGTCCTCGTCGCGTCCGCTGCCGGAGAGGAACTCCGTCACCTCGGCCAGCCGGCGTTCGTGGTCGGGGAAGACCACCCCCTCCTTGGAGGGGAAGTACCGGAAGAACGAACGGCGGCCGACCCCGGCCAGCGTGACGATGTCCTCCACCGTCGTCTGCTCGTACCCCCGCTCCAGGAAGAGCCGGAAGGCGGCCTCGACCAGCGCGTCACGCATCGGCGGCTTCGACGGGAAACTCATGCCGCGAAACGTAGCACCGACCGGACGCGGCGGCACTCCGTCCCCTCCTAGGGGGAACGGAGTGCACCGGCTAGGTTGACCTGCGTCGACGCCCTCGAGCCGCCCTGCGTTCGACCCCTTCGAGGAGAAGCCCATGCCGCCCGCCCGTCCCCGCCTCCTGCACGTCACCGATCTCGCCTACCCGGCCGCCGGACGCCGGTACTGCGACGAGGACATCCACCTGTCCGCCCGCCTCGGTGAGGACTTCGACGTCGCCCTCTGCCACCCCCGGCAGGCGGCCGCGCTGATGGACTCCTTCGACGCCGTGCTCGTCCGCAACAGCGGACCCGTCCTGGGCCACCTCGACGCCCACCGCGACTTCCGCGACCGGGCGCTCGCCGCCGGGACGCGCGTCTACAACGAGCTCACCGGCAAGGGCGACATGGCCGGCAAGCAGTACCTGCTCGACCTCACCGCCGAGGGCCACCCGGTCATCCCCACCGTCGAGCGACCGGAGGACCTCGGCCGTCTGCCCGCGGCCGAGGCCTACGTCGTCAAACCGAAGCTCGGCGCCGACTCCGTGGGACTGCGCGTCCTGCCGGCCGAGGAACTGGCCCAGATCGCGTACGGGGACGTCCTGGTCCAGCCCCGGATCGACTTCGCCTACGAGGTCTCCTTCTACTTCGTCGACCACGACTTCCAGTACGCCCTGTACGCGCCGGATCCCGCCCGCCGCTGGGAACTCGACCCCTACGAGCCCACCGCCGAGGACCTGGAGTTCGCCCGCCGCTTCGTCGCGTGGAACACCCTCTCCCACGGCATCCAGCGCGTCGACGCCTGCCGGGCCCCGGACGGCGGGCTGCTGCTGGTCGAGCTCGAGGACCTCAACCCCTACCTGTCCCTCGACGTGCTCCCCGCCGAGCGCCGCGACGCCTTCGTCGACGCCCTCGGGCAGGCTCTGCACCGGCTGCTGGACCACGCCTGAGCGGTGTCCCGCCAGGTGGGGCGGGCGGGGCGGAGGAGCGGAGTGGCGCAGGAGTGCCCGCGCGCTTCCGGGGCAGCATGGCACGCATGCGATCCACCGACGCGTTCATGAAACGGCTCAACCCCGACATGTGCGTGGTCACCGCCGTCGCGGACGGGGAGCGGGCCGGGTGCCTCGTCGGGTTCTGGGCACAGTGCTCCATCGAGCCGCTCCGCCTCACCGTCTGGATCTCCAAGGCGAACCGCACCTGCCGGGTGGCCCGGCGCGCCGAACGGCTCGTCGTCCACCTGCTCACCCCCGAGCAGCACGGCCTGGCGGCCCTGTTCGGCGGAGAGACCGGCGACCGCACCGACAAGTTCGCCGGCGTCGACTGGCGCGAGGGACCGGGCGGCAGCGTCGTCCTCACCGGGGCCGCGGCCTGGACGGTCGGCCTCGTCGAGCAGCGCATCGACACCGGCGACCACGTGGCGCACGTCCTGGCGCCCGAGCGGAGCGGGGAGCGTCCCGGGGTAGGAGGGCGCCTGCTGAGGCTTGAGGACGCCCTGGACATCGAGCCCGGACACCCCGCCTGAACTACCCCCGGGCGCCTCGTCAGGGCGGACCCCGGACGCCTCGCCCGAACGACCCTCGGGAGCCCGGCCCGAGCGACCGCACGGTGCGCTCCCCGGTCCGCGCGGGCGAGGTCAGTGCTCCAGGTCCTTCTCGGGCATGACCCGGATGTCCAGCACGCAGACGTCGTCGCGGCGCTCGCCCTCGAGCATCTCGGCGAGCAGCGGACCCAGCGAGGCCGAACCCGGCTGCTCGTCGTGGCCGGTGGCCGCGGCGGCCAGCCGCTGCAGACCCGCGTCGATGCCCTCCGAGGGCCGCTCGATCAGGCCGTCCGTGTACAGCAGGATCCGGTCGCCCGGCTCCAGCACCGTCTCCGCCTCCTGGAACGGCGGGTTCTCCACCGCCCCCAGCAGCATGCCGACCGGACGCTTCAGGAAGCGGGCCTCGCCGTCGCGCAGCAGCAACGGCGGCGGATGGCCCGCCTGCGCCCACACCAGCTTGCGTTCGCTCGGGTTGTAGCGGGCCAGCACCATGGTGGCCGTCGCGCGCGGCTCGCCGGTGTGCAGCAGCAGGGCGTTCAGCCGGGCCAGCGCGCCGGTCAGCGAGGAGCCGGTGATCACCATGCCCTTGGCGGTGAACCGCAGCTGCGCCATGGTGGCGACCGCGTCGATGCCGTGGCCGGCCACGTCGCCCACCACGCACAGGGCGTCCCCGTCGGGCAGCTCGATCGCGCTGAACCAGTCACCGCCCACCTGTATGCCGGACTGCGCGGGCAGGTAGGCGACGTCCACCCGCAGCCCGCCGGGCCGCACCGGCTCGTGCGGCAGCGGCAGCAGCGCCTGCTGCAGCCGGCTGGCCAGACTGCGCTCGGCGCGCAGCATGCCGTGCTGGGTGAGCATCATCCGCTCGCTCTCCACCAGCGCCAGCTCGGCACTGCGCTGCGCGGTGAGGTCCTGGACGAACCCGTGGGCCTCCACCGGCGTTCCGTGGGTGTCCGTCACCGCCTCGGCCACCGCCCGCAGATGGCGCACGCCGTGCGCGGTGCGGATCCGGAAGGGCACGTCGAAGGCGCGGCCGTCGGAGGCGAGGGAACGCACCGCGCGGGTGAGGGCGGGCCGGTCCTCGGCCATCACCTGGTCGGGCAGGTCGTGGTACGGGACGGGGCCCTCCGCGGGCGGACGGTCGAAGATGCGGAAGACCTGCGGGGACCAGTTGACCTCCTCGGTCAGCAGGTTCCAGTTGGTCCAGCCGAGATTGCCCAGGCGCTGCACGTCGGAGAGGCGCTGCTCCTGGCGCTCGGCGATCTCGTAGCGGGACCAGGTGAGCATCAGGCCGTCGCCCAGCCGCCGGGCCCGCACCGAGAAGGTGGGGAGCTCCCCGGCGTCGCTGTTCCCCGAGGGGTAGGCCATCGGCTCGCCCTCGTAGGGCTCGTCGGTGGCCAGGGTGTGCAGCAGGCCCTGCCAGATGTGCTCGTCGGCCAGGGCGGGGAACGACTCGAGCAGCCGCACCCCCACCAGGTCCTGGCCGGTGCGGCCGGTCAGGCCCACCACGGCGGGGCTGGCCGCCTCGATGCGGTAGTCCTCGACCTGCCCGGAGCCCGACCGCAGCGGGACCAGGGCGAGCGCCGCCTCGGGAAGGGCGGCGAGCACGGCGTGCACCGTCGGAAGCGAGACGCCCTCGAAGGGCTGGGGCCGGGCGTCGAAGGACCCGAGCGTGCCCGAGCAGAGCCGGGCGACGGACCGCAGCAACTCGCGCGTCCGCGCGGGCAGCGGTTCGCCGCCGTGCCGCAGCACACCGAGGACGGCGGCCGGTCGGGTGCCCGTCCCGACCGGAAGCCAGGCGCCCGAGCCCCACGGCCCGACGGGATCGGCAGAGCCCTGGGGCCGCGCGGAGGACCGGGCGGACCTCGACGCCTTGGGCGCCCCGGCCGCCTTGGAGGACGCCGACCTGGACGTCTTGGACGACCTGGACGCCTTGGTCGACCCGGACGCCCTGGACGATCCGGACGCCGTCGACGGTCCCGCGTCGTCGCTTTCCAGCCAATACGGGGCACGGCTTTCGAACACCTCGGCCACGGGAGACCCCGGGGCCGGCGGAGAGCCGCGCCAGAGCGCCGCGAGGTCCCCCTCGAGGCCCGCGTGGCCGGTGAGTTCCAGGCCGCCGTCGGGCAGGGCGGAGAAGACGACCACGGCGTCCGGGCCCACGCTGTCGGCCAGGTGTTCGCGCAGGCATGCGGCCAACTCGGCGGGTCCGTCGACGTCCACCAAGGCCCGGCCCACCCGGCGCAGCACGGCGGCGTTGACGTCCTCGGCAGGCGCGGGCGCGGAGCCCCAGGCGGCCGGGGAGGAACCGCGGTCCGCGGGGGAGGCGGGCGCGGGCACGGCGGCGGTCCGGCGCGTGGCCGGGTCGCCCCCGAGCGGCGGGCGTCCCGTCGAGGCTCCGCTCAAGGTGATCCAGCATTCGTCCAGCAGCGTGCGTCCGGCGCCACGGGCCCGGCGGAGGAGTTCCGCGTGGGCCGCGTCGGCCGTGCTGCCGGTCAGCGCCATGATCACGCCCTTGGCCCGCTCCAGCACAGCCTCGGGCGCCACCACGTCGGGGATGGCACCGGTCTCGGCGGAGGGGGCGGGGTCGGTCGTCACCCAATGAGCATGGCACATCCGGCGGGTCGGGATCACGCGGATGCCCACGTCAGCGCATCCGCAAGGGACCTTCGGCCCTGTTGTCCCGGGTCACGCCCGGGCAGGGTGGAATCGCCGCGTCCGCCTTCTCTGCGCGGCTCTGGCCGAAAAGACGCCACAGGTCCCCTTTCACCCGGCCCGGGGAAACCGACAGGCACGTATTCGCGCCTGGTGGGAAGGTGGTCGGCATGAGCGACCTCGGCCTTCCCTCGCAGATCCGGGCCTGCCTGTTCGACCTCGACGGTGTCGTCACCCGGACCGCCGTGGTGCACGCGGCGGCCTGGAAGGAGACGTTCGACACCTTCCTGAGGGAACGGGACGGAGCCGGATACCGGCCCTTCGACGCGGCGCACGACTACGACGAGTACGTGGACGGGCTTCCTCGCGCCGACGGCGTGCGCTCCTTCCTCGCCTCGCGCGGCATCACGCTCCCCGAGGGCTCCCCGGACGACCCGCCGGAGGCGTCGACCGTGCAGGGTCTCGGCAACCGGAAGAACGACCTGGTGCTCCGCAAGATCCACGAGGGCGGCGTCGAGGCGTACGAGACCACCCTCGACTACATCAGGAGGGCCCGGGCCCAGGGACTCTCCACGGCCATCGTCTCCTCCAGCAAGAACTGCCTGGACGTGCTCCGCGCCGTGGACGCGGTCAACCTGTTCGACGTACGGATCGACGGCGTGGTCGCCACCGAGCGCGGACTGCCGGGCAAGCCGAAGCCGGACACCTTCCTCGCCGCCGCCCGCGACCTGGGCGTGGAGCCCTCCGAGGCCGCCGTCTTCGAGGACGCGCTGGCCGGCATGGACGCGGGCCGCGCCGGCCGCTTCGGGCACGTGGTCGGCGTGGACCGGGTCGGCCAGGCCGACGCGCTGCGCGCCCACGGCGCGGACGTCGTCGTGCCGGACCTCGGTGAACTCGGCGTGCTCGGCGGCCCGGACGCTTCCGCGGCCCCCGACGGCTTTGCGGCCCCCGGTGGGGCCGCCGGGGCCGCCGGAGGTGGCCGGTGATCAGCCAGCGGTCGTACGCCGTCGAGCCCTGGACGGTGCGGGAGACCGAGCTCAGCCTGGACGTGCTGGCGCAGAGCGAGTCGGTCTTCGCGCTCTCCAACGGCCACGTCGGCTGGCGCGGCAACTTCGACGAGGGTGAGCCGCACGGCCTGCCCGGCAGCTACCTCAACGGCGTCTTCGAACTCCACCCGCTGCCCTACGCGGAGGCCGGGTACGGCTATCCCGAGTCCGGCCAGACGGTGATCAACATCACCAACGGCAAGGTGCTGCGGCTGCTCGTCGACGACGAGCCGTTCGACCTGCGCCACGGCCGGCTGGTGGCGCACGAGCGCACCCTGGACATGCGACGCGGAGTCCTGGAACGGACCGTCGACTGGGTCTCCCCGGCCGGCTCCCGGGTCCGCGTCCGCTCCACCCGGCTGGTCTCCCTCACCCAGCGGGCCATCGCCGCCGTCTCCTACGAGGTCGAGCCGGTGGACGCCCGGGTCCGCGTGGTCCTGCAGTCCGAACTGGTCGCCAACGAACAGCTCCCCGACGGCAAGGGCAGCGACCCCCGGGCCGCCAAGGCCCTGCAGTCGCCGCTGCAGCCCGAGCACGACTTCGCCTCCGGCAACAGGCTCCGCCTGGTGCACCGCACCTGGCACAGCGGCATCCGGGTGGCCGTCGCCGCCGACCACGTCATCAGCGGTCACCAGCCGATCGTCACCGACAGCGAGAGCGAGGCCGACCTCGCCCGGCTCACCGTCACCTCGGTGCTGGAGCCCGGCCAGCGGCTGGCGGTGCACAAGATGGTCGCCCACGGGTGGTCGCGCACCCGCTCCCTGCCCGCGATGAGCGACCAGGTCGACGCCGCCCTGGCCGCCGCCCGGCACAGCGGCTGGGACGGCCTGCTCAAGGAGCAGGAGGAGTTCCTCGCCGACTTCTGGGGGCGCGCCGACGTCGAGGTCGACGGCGACGAGGAGATCCAGCAGGCCGTCCGTTTCGCCCTCTTCCACGTCCTGCAGGCCGGCGTCCGCGCGGAGGAGCGCGCCATCCCCGCCAAGGGCCTCACCGGCTCCGGCTACGACGGGCACGCCTTCTGGGACACCGAGACCTTCGTGCTCACCCCCCTCACCTACACCTCGCCCAAGGCGGTGGCAGAGGCGCTGCGCTGGCGGCACAACACCCTGGAGGTCGCCAAGGAGCGCGCCGCCACCCTGGGGCTGCGCGGAGCCGCGTTCCCCTGGCGGACCATCGACGGCTCCGAATGCTCCGGCTACTGGCCCGCCGGCACCGCCGCCTTCCACGTGAACGCCGACATCGCCTCCGCCGTGGTCCGCTACGTCGCCGCCACCGGCGACACCCGCTTCGAGCGCGAGGTCGGCCTGGAACTGCTGGTGGAGACGGCCCGGCTGTGGCGCTCTCTCGGCCACCACGACCACCACGGCAACTTCCACATCGACGGCGTCACCGGCCCCGACGAGTACAGCGCCGTCGTCGACGACAACGCCTTCACCAACCTCATGGCCCGGGCCAACCTGCTCGCCGCGGCCGACGCGGTGGAACGCCACGCCGACCAGGCCGCCCAGCTCGGGGTCGACGACGAGGAGAGCGCCGGCTGGCGCGACGCCGCGGCCTCGATGCACATCCCCTACAACGACGAACTGCGCGTCCACGAGCAGTCGGCCGGCTTCACCGGCCACCAGCGGTGGAACTTCGACAAGACCGGCCCCGACCAGTACCCGCTGCTGCTCCACTTCCCCTACTTCGACCTGTACCGCAAGCAGGTCATCAAGCAGGCCGACCTGGTCCTGGCGATGTACACCTGCGACGACATGTTCGACGAGGAGCAGATCGCCCGGAACTTCGCCTACTACGAGCCGCTGACCGTCCGCGACTCCTCCCTGTCCGCCTGCTGCCAGGCCGTCATCGCCGCCCGAGCGGGCCACCTGCGGCTCGCCTACGACTACACGGCCGAGGCGGCCCTGATGGACCTCGACGACCTGGAGCACAACGCCCGCGACGGCCTGCACATCGCCTCCCTGGCCGGGGCCTGGCTGGCCCTGGTCGCGGGGTTCGGCGGACTGCGGCAGCGCGGCGACCGGCTGGAGTTCTCGCCCAGACTGCCGGAGAAGTTCAGCCGCCTCGCCTTCACCCTTCAGGTCCTCGGCCGCTGCCTGCGGGTCGAGATCACCCAGGACACGGCGGCCTACAAACTGGTCAGCGGCAAGCCGCTGACCATCAGCCACCACGGCCAGCCGGTGCGGGTCACCGCCAACGGCGGCGGCCCCGTCGTCCGCCCCGTCCCCAACCCCGTCCACCGGCCCACGCCCGAGCAGCCCCCGCACCGCCCCCCGAACGGCGGACGATGACCCCGAGGAGGGCGCGGCCGTCCGGACGCCACCCGCCTGCCCCGAACGGATGAACGCGCGATGCTCCCTGGCGTGGACCCACCCCGCGCTGGGACCCGCCACGGAGCATGACGGACGACTCGCCGCGACGGCCGAGGCGGCGCAAGGCACCGGGCGGCGGCCGAACCGTCCACGCGGCGGCGGGGGTGCCGGACCCGCCGCCGCGCGGCGTCTCCGGGAGGGGCCCGGGGGTACGGAGTCCGGCCGCCGGGCGGCCGGGAGAGGGGTGCGAGATGACAGGCCCGTTCGACAGGACGCTGTACGCCGTCGCCCGGCAGGTGGCGCGGGTGCGGGCCGCGCCCGCGCTGCACCCGGCCGGTGTGACGACCACCGGGACGCTCGAGATCCCCGGCGACCCGTCGGGCGGCTGGGGAGTGGACTGGCTGGACCGGCCCGCCGTCCACCCCGTCACCGCACGGTGGTCACGGGCGGCCGGCCTTCCCGGCGGCCTGCCCGACGGCATCGGTCTCGCCCTGCGGGTGGACGACGCCGACGGCGCGGGCGCCACGCTCGACCTGCTGTTCACCTCCTGCGGCCCCGGCCGGCTCGGCCGCCGCCTGCCGCTCCCGCGCAGGGACGCGCTGAGCGGCCCGTACTCCACCCTCACCGCCTACCAGGTGGGCGGCCGGCACCGCCTGCTCACCGCGCACCCCGTGACGCCCGCCGCCGGACGGGTCCGGGCCCCCGTCACCCTGGCCGGGCTGCGGAAGGCGCTCGGCCGGAACGCCGTCGGGTTCCGGCTCTGCGCCGAGACCGCCGGCGAGCCACGGCGGATGTTCGCCTCCCTCACCCTCGGACCGGCCGGCCCCGAACCGGCCGAGCACACCCTCTCCTTCGAGCCGTACGCCCACTGCCTGCCCGGGCTGCGCCCCACCCGCACGCTGCGCGCGGCACGGGTCGCCGCGTACGCCGGTTCCCGCGACGGGCGGCGCGGCCGTGACTGAGGCCGAGGAGCGCAGGCCGCCGACGACGGAGACAGGGACGAGGACGGAGCGGGAGACGGAGCCGGTCGCCCCCGCGTCCAGGAGGAAACGCCGCAGGGGCGCCGCGGTCATCGCCTGGGCCTCGACCACGGACCACAAGACGATCGGGCACCTCTACCTGGCCACGTCGTTCGGCTTCTTCCTGCTGGCCGGCGTGCTGGCCATGGTCATGCGCGCCGAGCTCGCCCGCCCCGGCATCCAGTTCGTCTCCCACGAGCAGTACAACCAGGCGTTCACCATGCACGGGGCGGTGATGCTGCTGCTCTTCGCGACGCCCACCTTCGCGGGGTTCGCCAACGCGATCATGCCGCTGCAGATCGGTTCGCCCGACGTGGCCTTCCCGCGGCTGAACATGTTCTCCTACTGGCTGTTCCTGTTCGGCGGGCTGATCGCGATCAGCGGCTTCCTCACCCCCGAGGGCGCGCCCGACTTCGGATGGACCGCCTACACGCCGCTCAGTTCGGCCGGGCGCAGCCCCTCACTCGGGGCCGACCTGTGGATCATGGGGCTGGCGCTCTCCGGGTTCGGCACCATCCTCGGCGCGGTCAACTTCATCACCACGATCATCTGCATGCGCGCCCCCGGCATGACCATGTTCCGGATGCCACTGTTCACCTGGAACGTCCTGCTCACCTCGGTGCTGGTCCTGCTCGCCTTCCCGGTGCTCGCGGCGGCGCTCTTCGTCCTGGAGGCCGACCGGCAGTTCGGCGCCCGGGTGTTCGCCCCGGAGAACGGCGGGGCGGTACTGTGGCAGCACCTGTTCTGGTTCTTCGGCCACCCCGAGGTCTACATCCTCGCGCTGCCGTTCTTCGGCGTGGTGACCGAGATCATCCCGGTCTTCAGCCGCAAGCCGATCTTCGGCTACATGGGACTGGTCGGCGCCACCATCACCATCACGGCCCTCTCCGCGACGGTGTGGGCCCACCACATGTTCGCCACCGGCGCCGTGCTGCTGCCGTTCTTCTCCTTCATGACCTTCCTGATCGCCGTGCCCACCGGAGTGAAGTTCTTCAACTGGATCGGGACCATGTGGAAGGGCTCGCTGTCCTTCGAGACGCCGATGCTGTGGGCGGTCGGCTTCCTGGTCACCTTCCTCTTCGGAGGCCTCACCGGCGTGGTGCTCGGCTCCCCGGTCCTGGACTGGCACGTGACGGACAGCTACTTCGTGGTGGCCCACTTCCACTACGTGCTCTTCGGCACCATCGTCTTCGCCATGTTCGGCGGCTTCCACTTCTGGTGGCCGAAGATGACCGGCAGGATGCTCGACGAGCGACTGGGCAAGATCCACTTCTGGACGCTCTTCGTCGGCTTCCACACCACCTTCCTGGTGCAGCACTGGCTGGGCGCCGAAGGCATGCCCCGCCGCTACGCCGACTACCTCGCGGCCGACGGGTTCACCGCGCTGAACACCGTCTCCAGCGTGGGCTCGTTCCTGCTGGGCGCGTCGACCCTGGTGTTCCTGTACAACGTCTGGAGGACGCGGAAGTACGCCCCGAAGATCGAGGTCGACGACCCCTGGGGCTACGGCCGGTCGCTGGAGTGGGCCACCTCCTGCCCGCCGCCACGCCACAACTTCTCCGCGCTGCCCCGGGTCCGGTCCGACTCGCCGGCCTTCGACATCCACCATCCGGAGCACGCCGCCGTCGCGGACCGGGAGAACGAGGGCAGGCGGGACGTCGTGGACTACAGCGGCGACGACCGCGAAGGAGTCCGATGACTCCTTCGCGGT
>NZ_JBHTVQ010000049.1:0-58412 GCF_042792855.1 Streptomyces sp. NPDC056600 | reverse complement strand
AGCCCACCGGACACATCAGGTGCGGACAGACGCCCTGTGGCGGCGGACGGCGAAAACCCCGGCCGCACCGATTGCGCCGGCCGCGGCGCCCGCGGTCGCCACCGGCAGGAGGGCGTCACCGGCGCCCGTGACGGCGAGGCCGCCGGAGCCCGATGTGGTGCCCGGGCCGCGCTGCGAGCGCATCCCTTCGTCGGCGGCATCACCACCCTCGCCGTCGTGTCCGCTCAGGCCGGACGGGGTCGGGCGGCCGCTGCGCGAGGGAGCCGGCCTCGGGGAGCGCGGCGGATCGGCGTCGGCCGCCACGACGGTGAACGCGTGGAGGCCGTTGCTGCCGCGGTAGCAGGTCATGTCCTCGTCGTACACGACGTCGGTGTAGGCCCACGACGCTCCGGCCGGGGCGTCCTCGCGGATCCGGATCCGCAGGTCGGCGGTGAAGGTGGCGCCGGCCGGGACGTCCCTGAGGTCGTCGCTGTAGCTGCCGGTGCTCCCCGGCCAGCGGTGGTACTCGTCGTCCGACCACCGGCCGTCGTGCCGGTACTGGATCTCGGCCAGGCCCTCCGCCAGCAGCTCCGGGTTCTCCTGGTAGGTGACGGCCAGGTCGAGCCACAGCCGGTCCAGGTCCTTGCCGGTGTCGTTGGTGACGGTGAACCGGAACGCGTCCCAGCCGGACCCGGCCTCGATCCGCCGGGGCAGACCGGTGACCTTCGTCCGGAGCCCTTCGTCGACCTCGCTGCGGTCGCAGAGGGCGTGGTCGGGCAGGTCGCCGGCCGCCTCCTTGCGGGTCTCCCCCGACCGGCCCTCCCCGGCCCCGGGCGTCCCCTGCTCCGGCTGCCCGTCGCCGGTGGCCGGCGGCTCCGAGGCGGGGGCGGGGACGGGGGCAGGGACGGGGGCAGGGACCGGGACCGGGGAGTCGCCCGGCGCCGCGGTGGCGTCTCCAGTCCCGTCACCGGGGTCCGCCGTCGCGTCCTGCCCCTGCGTCCACGAGGCCGAGGACAGCGGGGAGGGCGGGGAGGGCGGGGACGGCGCGGGATCGCCGGCGAACGCCGCCGGCGCCGTCAGCAGGGTCAGCGGCGCGACGACGGCCGTGGCCGCCGCGACGGCCAGGACACGGCGAACTCGCATGGAACCTCGCGGGTCAGCGGGACGGTCACGCCGACGTGCCGTCGGCGTGACCTGCGTTCGGACCAGGTGACCCGCTCGCCCCCGCGAGGGTTGTACTCAGAGCCGCGCGCCCGCGTTCCTGCGCCGCGTGACCAGCACCGCGCCGCCGCCGAGCACGACGGCGGCGGCGCCCGCGGCCCCCACCAGCCCGAGGGCCCGGTCGCTGCCGGTGGCGGCGAGGTTGCCGGTGGTCTGCCCGCCGCCCTGCGGCGACGCGCTCGTGGCGCTGTGCGACGCGGACGGCGTCACGCTGGGCGAGACGGACGGCGAGGGCGTCTGCGAGGGGGTGCTCGTCCCGGCGGGCAGGACGACGAACTCGTAGGTGTCGCCGTTGTGGAAGCAGGTGTCGTCCGCGCCCTGGTACAGGGCGCCGCCCACGACGAACGACTCGTCGGACTGGACGCCCGCCCGTACGCGGACGCGGAGGTCGGAGACCAGGGCCTCACCCGCGGCGACGTCCTCCGCGTAGCCGCCGAAGCTGGCGGTGTCGCCCTCCCAGCGGAACTCGTCCGTCCAGCCGCCCTCGTCGAGGTACTCGACCTCGGCCGCACCCAGCTCGATCGACACGTCGAACCAGACCCGGTCCAGCTCCTTGCCCGTCCGGTTGGTGACGGTGTACCGGAACTCCTCCCAGCCGGAGCCGGCGACGTAGGCGGCGGGCAGGCCGGTGATCTTGGTGCTCAGGCCCTTGTCGATCCCCCGCTTCTCGCAGAGCGGGTACTCCTCGCCCTCGCCCTCCTCCTCGCCTTCGCCCCCGGCCAGGTCCTCGACCTTGCCGGTGAGCTCGTCCTCGCCCGGGGCGGCGGGCGCGGCGGGGGTCTCCGGCGACGTCCCGGCGCCCGCGGCGGGCGTCCCGGCGTCGGTGGCGTCGCCTCCCGCGGCGGGTTCCGTGGTCGCCGCACCGCCGGTCTCCGGGGTCCCGCCCGCCGACCGGCTCTGCGAGGCGGCCGGTATCGGGTCCTCGGCGAACGCCGCCGGAGCCGACAGCAGGGTCAGCGGTGCGACGACGGCGGTGGCCGCCGCGACGGCCAGGGCACGGCGAACTCTCATGGGAACCTCTCGCAGGTCAGGAGGGCGGCCACCCGGTCGGGAGCTCGGGCATGGCCAAGGGTTTCGCGGTGTGTGACCCGTTTGCCCCGGACAAGGTTGTACGGCAGGACGGAGGGATACAGGGATACCTCACCTCACCTGCCCGCACCCGCGGTCCCCGGGGGTCGCCGGCCGCCCCTCCGGCCCGGCCTTCACCGGTGCAGTTCCGCCCACACCCCCGCCGCCTCCCGGGTCTCGCGCCGGGAGAGCACCAGGGCCCTGAGCCGCAGGGCGACGGTGACCGCCGCGCCCGCCGCGCACAGCGCCAGCGATCCCACGCCGTCGGCGGGGAGGAGCACGGCGGTCAGGGCCACCGTGGTCCACGCCACCAGGCAGGCGGCGGCCGAGCTGCGGCGGGAGGGCGGCCGGTCCGCCGGGCCGACCTTCAGCTCCAGCAGGGCGGGCACGTACCAGACGTATCCGGCGAGGGCGACGACGGCGAACCCCAGGGCGAGGACACCCATCTCACTTCACCGTCCCGGTCTTCACCGTCTCAGCTTTCACCGTCTCGACCTCGCGGTCGCCGATGCCCGGGTGGTGCAGGTCGAAGGCCGGGGACTCCGAGCGGATCCGGGGCAGCCGCTCGAAGTTGTGGCGCGGCGGCGGGCAGGAGGTGGCCCACTCCAGCGAGCGGCCCCAGCCCCACGGGTCGTCCACGCCGACCGGCTTGCCGTACTTCGCCGTCTTCCACACGTTGTAGAGGAAGGGCAGCACCGACAGTCCGAGCAGGAACGACCCGATGGTGGAGAGGGTGTTGAGCGCGGTGAAGCCGTCGGCGGCCAGGTAGTCGGCGTACCGGCGCGGCATGCCCTCGGCGCCCAGCCAGTGCTGCACCAGGAAGGTCAGGTTGAAGCCGGCGGTCAGCGTCCAGAAGGTGACCTTGCCGAGCCGCTCGTCGAGCATCTTGCCGGTGAACTTGGGCCACCAGAAGTGGAATCCGGCGAACATCGCGTACACCACCGTGCCGAAGAGCGTGTAGTGGAAGTGCGCGACCACGAAGTACGAGTCGGAGACGTGGAAGTCCAGGACCGGCGAGGCCAGGATGACGCCGGTGAGCCCGCCGAACAGGAAGGTCACCAGGAACCCGGCCGCCCACAGCATCGGCGTCTCGAAGGACAGCGAACCGCGCCACATGGTGCCGACCCAGTTGAAGAACTTCACGCCCGTGGGCACCGCGATCAGCATCGTCATGAAGGCGAAGAAGGGCAGCAGCACCCCGCCGGTGACGTACATGTGGTGCGCCCACACGGTGACGGAGAGGCCGGCGATGGCGACGGTGGCGCCCACCAGGCCCATGTAGCCGAACATCGGCTTGCGGGAGAAGACCGGGATGACCTCGGAGACGATTCCGAAGAACGGCAGCGCCAGGACGTACACCTCGGGATGGCCGAAGAACCAGAAAAGGTGCTGCCACAGCAGCGCCCCGCCGTTGGCCGCGTCGAAGATGTGCGAGCCGAACTTCCGGTCCATCTCCAGGGCGAAGAGCGCGGCGGCCAGCACCGGGAAGACCAGCAGGATCAGCACGCCGGTCAGCAGCACGTTCCAGGTGAAGATCGGCATCCGGAACATGGTCATGCCGGGGGCGCGCATGCAGATGATCGTGGTGATGAAGTTGACGGCGCCGAGGATGGAGCCGAAGCCGGAGAGGGCGACGCCCATGATCCACAGGTCGGAGCCGATGCCCGGCGAGTAGAGCTCCGAGGACAGCGGCGCGTAGAGGAACCAGCCGAAGCTGGCCGCGCCCTGCGGGGTCAGGAAGCCGAACGCGGCGATCAGCGAGCCGAACAGGAACAGCCAGAAGGACAGCATGTTCAGCCGCGGGAACGCCACGTCCGGCGCGCCTATCTGCAGCGGCATCATCCAGTTCGCGAAGCCGGTGAACAGCGGCATGGCGAACATCAGCAGCATGATCGAGCCGTGCATGGTGAACGCCTGGTTGAACTGCTCGTTGGAGAGGATCTGCGTCCCGGGGCGGGCCAGTTCGGCGCGCATCAGCAGGGCCAGGACGCCGCCGACGCCGAAGAAGACGAAGGCGCTGACCAGGTACATCGTGCCGATCTTCTTGTGGTCGGTGGTGGTCAGCCAGTCGACCCAGTTGGCCCGCCGGGCCCCGGGGCCGGCGAGGCCGGGATCGGTGCCGGAGGCGGGGCCGGGAGGAGGTGGTCCGGTGACGGCCTTCCGTTCGTCCGTCTCCATCGGCTGTGCGGTGTCCACCGGGTCGTCCTCCCGAAGCGCTGATACGTCGGGCGGGCCGGGAGAGCGGTCCGGTCCTACGGGGGAGGAGGACGGCTGACGGCCTTCCCGGCCTGCCACCGCTCATGCTGGCCCGGGCGGGGGCCACGCCCCAGGGCCCTGGGACCCGTCGCCGGACAGCGAAAGTCCCTGGTCGGAGGGCCCCAGGTCCCGGCCGACCAGGGACTTCGGTCCCGGCGAGGTGGATGCGCGGCGTGGCGAGCGCCCCGGACGGGGCGCCGCCGGCCGCCTAGAGCGCGGGTGCGGGCGGCTCCTCGGTGGTCTTCAGCGACGTGGCGTCGTCGGACACCGGCACCTTCACCCACACCGCCTCCGACGGCACTCCCCGCCCGTCGACCGCGGTGAGCATGTACCAGCCGGGCGGCACCAGCGACGGATCGTCGGGCAGCGTGACCTTCACCCGGCCCCGCTGCTTGGTGAACTGCACCGCCACCGACCGCTGTTCCACGTTGGTGACGTGGGTGAACGCGCCCGGGCGGATCAGCCGCATCTTCTCGATCCGCGCGGCGTCCGGGCTGGCGTAGGTGGTCGACGCGCCGAGCTCGACCGTCCGGCGGGAGTCCTCGCCCTCCCGCAGCCGCGGGCGCTGGCCGCCCTGGTGCAGGTAGGGCGGGGTCCAGATCTCGATGCGCTGGTCGAAGACGGCCGGCTTGGAGTCGGCCTTGTCGGAGAAGAGCGAGTCGGAGCCGAAGGTCATCACCCGGCCGTCCGGCAGCAGCAGGCCCCCGGAGTGGTAGTTCCGCCCCACCAGCGGCTCCGCCGCCTCGCGGAACCGGTTGCTCGCCGGGTCGTAGACCGCCGCCCTGAGCACGTTGCTGTCGCCCTTGCCGCGGTAGTCGCCGGAGCCGTTGGTGACCAGGACGGTGTCGTCGGGGAGGATCACCGCGGACGGGTAGCGGGCCTGCGCGTACAGGTCGGGCCCAGAGACGAAGGCGGGCTCCTTCGCCTTCAGGTCCACCAGTCCGGTCCGGTCGGTGGACCGCGGGCTCTCGCCCACGCCTCCGCCGCCGATCACCATGTAGCGCTGCTTCTGCGCCGGCGGCAGCAGCACCGACATCGAGGTCTCCAGCAGCTTCGGGTCCTCGAGCCCGGGCACCTCGGTGAAGGCGCCGCTCTTCAGGTCCCACAGGCCGGGCTCGCGCCCCTTGTCGGCGGGCCCGTACCCGGCGTTCGACCCGGTGTAGAAGATCTTCCCGCCCTGGGCCAGGAAGAGCGCCGGGTAGGTCGGGAAGAAGCGTGACCTGGGGACGAACTCCCAGTCCTTCTTCTTCGGGTCGTAGACCTCGTTCTTGCCCGGGACCACCTGCCCGATCTCGTCCAGCCCGGAGACGGAGAGGACCTTTCCGTCCTCCAGCGTGGTCAGGGTGGGGTACCAGCGGGCCTCGTGCATCGGGTCGACCTTGATGTACCTCTCGGCGACCGGGTCGAACTCGTAGGCCTCCTTGATCCCCTGGAAGTCCTTCTTGTCGAAGGAGAGCTTCTGCGCGATCCCGTAGACGTTGCGCTTCTCGGCGCCCTTCAGCCCCTTGATCCGGTACTGGTCCTGCGAGCCGGTCTGGTGCCGCGGACCGTCCTGGGTCGCCTCCACGTAGACCCGCGCCGAGGAGGCGGTGACGGTGGCCTTCCCGGTGCCGGGGTCGATCTCCTTCTTCGCGCGCGGCACCACCAGGCTCGCCCGGGAGGCGAAGGTCTTCCCGCTCTCCTTGCCGGTGAAGAGGGTGCCCTCGGGCAGCGTCTTCGGCTTGTCGGGGTTCTCGTTGTAGACGATCATCAGGCCGCCGGCCCGTTCGACGTCGCCCTGCAGCGTCTCGTACCGCTGGGTGCCCCCCGCCACCAGCAGGTTGCCGCCGGGCAGCTGGGTGTGGCCGGCGCAGAACAGGTCGCTGGGGGTCTCCACGTTCTTGAACGTGTTGCGGACCGGGTTCCACACCACGGTGCGGAAGGACTTGGCGTCGAACATCTTGGCGTTGTTGCCGGACCCGGCGATCAGCAGCACCTTGCCGGTGCTCAGCAGCGCGGCGTGGATCGTGTTGATCCGGAACCGCTCCGGGACGTCGACGATCTGCCAGTGACCGTGATCGGCCTTGTACGACGTCTGTTCGATCAGATGGGCGTGGTAGGTCCGGGAGGCGAAATCGTAGACGGCGGGGGCGTTGAGAGCGGCCAGGACCAGCACTCCCGCGGCGCCGAGAACGGTCCGGCGGGTCCGCGGACGACTGTTCGTATCTGCCATGGAGGTGACTTCCGGAATCGGTTGCGCTGACGTTCGCTGGATCCCCGCCCCTGCAGCTCATCGGATGGATCATCAGATGTTGAGCAGCTGGGAAGATCGTAGGAACATCCGCCACTCACACCGGGCAGCGAAACGCCACGGAGAGTCACGACCCCCTCGTTCGGCGGTGCGGTCGCCACGGCGTCGGCGCGACGCGGCGGCGCCCGTCCACAGGGTGTGGACGGGCGCCGGGAGGCCGCCGTGGCCGGCTACGCGGCGTGACCCCGGTCCGGTCCGGGTCACCGCGTGGCCGCGGTGGTCACAGTTCGCGGTGCACCTTGGTGTTGGAGGCCTGGGCGCGGGGGCGCAGGACGAGCAGGTCGACGTTGACGTGGCTGGGGCGGGTGACCGCCCAGGCGATGGTGTCCGCGACGTCGTCCGCGGTCAGCGGCTCGGCCACGCCCTGGTAGACCTTGGCCGCCTTCTCCTGGTCCCCGTGGAAGCGGGTCAGGGCGAACTCCTCGGTCTTGACCATGCCGGGCGCGACCTCGATCACCCGCACCGGGGTGCCGACGATCTCCAGCCGCAGGGTCTCCGCGAGCACGTGCTCGGCGTGCTTGGCGGCCACGTAGCCGGCGCCGCCCTCGTAGGTGCTGAGCCCCGCGGTGGAGGACACCACGACCACCGTGCCGTCGCCGCTCGCGGTCAGCGCGGGCAGCAGGGCCTGGGTGACGTTGAGGGTGCCGATGACGTTCGTCTCGTACATCGTGCGCCACTCCTGCGGGTCGCCGGTGGCCACCGGGTCCGAGCCGAGGGCGCCGCCGGCGTTGTTCACCAGCACGCCGATGGTCTTGAACGCGGTGGCGAACTCGTCGACGGCGGCGCGGTCGGTGACGTCGAGGGCGTACGCGGTGGCGGAGTGGCCCGCCGCCTCGATCTCCTCCGCGAGCGCCTCGATGCGGTCCTTGCGGCGGGCGGTCAGCACCACGCGGTACCCGGCCGCCGCCAGCTGCCGCGCGGTGGCGGCGCCGATGCCGCTGCTCGCGCCGGTGACGACGGCGATGCGGGAGGCGGGGGTGGGGGTGGCGGTGTAGGCGGCGGTCATGTCGGCGCGGCGCTCCCGTTCGAATGCGTTTCCAGGACGCCGCCAGAATAGGCACGCCCCCCGCCCCGGCGGTAAGCCGTCCCATTACGTGACGGCCCTGCTCGCGGCCCCGCCTCGGCCCGTGGCCCCGGCGACGGGACCGCCCACGCCGCCGCGCGGGTACCGACCACCGCCGGCCTCCCCCGCGACGGAGGCCGGCGACCGCAGGCGAGATCAGCGGGCGAGATCAGCGGCCGCGGGGCGCGTACATGATGAGGGCCATGCCCGCGAGGCAGACGAGGGCGCCGGTGACGTCCCAGCGGTCGGGGCGGTAACCGTCGGCGATCGCCCCCCACGCGAGGGACCCCGCGACGAAGACCCCGCCGTACGCGGCCAGCACCCGCCCGAACTCCCCGTCCGGCTGGAACGTCGCGACGAACCCGTACGCCCCCAGCGCCAGGACCCCGGCGCCGATCCACGCCCAGCCGCGGCTCTCGCGGAAGCCCTGCCAGACGAGCCACGCGCCGCCGATCTCCAACACCGCGGCCAGCACGAAGAGCGCCGCGGACCTCACGATCCCCATCGGGCCACCCTGTCACGCCCGCCGCAGCCCGTCCGCCGCCGGACACCCCCGGTCCGCCTCCGGTCCGCCTCCGACCGCCTCCGACCGCCTCCGACCGCCCAGGAATACCCGTCGCACCCTCCTCGTTGTCGGATATAGTTCAACAATCAACAACATTGGAGTGAGCGACCATGACCATGGAGTTCGGGATCTTCTCGGTCGGCGACGTGACGGCCGACCCCACCACCGGCCGCACGCCGACCGAGCGTGAGCGGATCAAGGCCATGGTCGCCATCGCCCTCAAGGCGGAGGAGGTCGGCCTCGACGTCTTCGCCACCGGCGAGCACCACAACCCCCCGTTCGTGCCGTCCTCCCCCACCACGATGCTGGGCTTCATCGCGGCGCGCACCGAGCGGCTCACCCTGTCCACCTCGACGACGCTGATCACCACCAACGACCCGGTGAAGATCGCCGAGGACTACGCGATGCTCCAGCACCTCGCGGACGGCCGGATGGACCTGATGATGGGGCGCGGCAACACCGGCCCGGTCTACCCCTGGTTCGGCCAGGACATCCGCGAGGGCATCAACCTCGCGATCGAGAACTACGCCCTGCTCCACCGCCTGTGGCGCGAGGACGTGGTGAACTGGGAAGGGAAGTTCCGCACCCCGCTGCAGGGCTTCACCTCCACGCCCCGCCCCCTGGACGGCGTGCCGCCGTTCGTCTGGCACGGCTCGATCCGGTCCCCCGAGATCGCCGAGCAGGCCGCGTACTACGGCGACGGCTTCTTCCACAACAACATCTTCTGGCCCGCCGACCACACCCGCCGGATGGTCGAGTTCTACCGCACCCGCTACGCCCACTACGGGCACGGCCGCCCCGAGCAGGCCATCGTCGGGCTCGGCGGCCAGGTGTTCATGCGGAAGAACTCCCAGGACGCGGTCCGCGAGTTCCGCCCCTACTTCGACAACGCCCCGGTCTACGGCCACGGCCCGTCGCTGGAGGACTTCACCCGGGACACCCCGCTGACCGTCGGCTCCCCGCAGCAGGTCATCGAGCGCACGCTGTCCTTCCGCGAGGTGGCCGGCGACTACCAGCGCCAGCTGTTCCTGATGGACCACGCCGGCCTGCCGCTGAAGACCGTCCTCGAGCAGCTCGACATCCTCGGCGAGGAGGTCGTCCCGGTGCTCCGCGAGGAGTTCGCCAAGGGACGCCCGGCCGACGTGCCGGACGCCCCGAGCCACGCCGCGCGGGTCGACCGGGCCCGGGAGCGCGCCGCCGCGGAGGCCACCGCCCCCGCCACCGCCGCCCCCGCCACCACCGCCGTCACCGCACCCGAGAAGGAGGCCGCACGATGAAGCTGGTCGTCGTCTCGGCGGGCCTGAGCGTCCCGTCGTCCACCCGTCTGCTGGCCGACCGCCTGGCACAGGCCACCGCCGACCGCACCGGCGCCGAGGTCACGGTGGTCGAGCTGCGCGACCTCGCCGTGGAGATCGCGCACAACTTCACCAACGGCTTCGCCGGCCGCGAGCTCGCCGCCGCCCAGGAGGCGGTGGCGGCCGCCGACGGACTGGTCGTCGTCACCCCGGTCTTCTCCGCCTCCTACAGCGGGCTCTTCAAGGCCTTCTTCGACGTCCTCGACCAGGACGCCCTCGACGGCAAGCCCGTGCTGATCGCCGCCACCGGCGGATCGGCCCGCCACTCCCTGGTCCTGGACCACGCCCTGCGGCCGCTCTTCTCCTACCTGCGCGCCGTGGTCGTGCCCACCGGCGTCTACGCGGCCTCGGAGGACTGGGGCGCCGAGGGCCTGCAGGAGCGGATCACCCGCGCGGCCGGGCAACTGGCCTCGCTGATGACCGGCCCCGGCCGGCTGCCCGCCGCCCGGGCCGCCCAGGAGGACGAGAGCGACGTCGTGCGGGTCGGCGACCTGGAGACCGTCCCCTTCGAACAGGCCCTCCAGGCACTGCGCCGCCCCTCCTGACCCCGTCCCGGCCCCGCCCGGCCCACCACCCGCGCCGGGCGGGCCGCCGCGGCCCGAAGGGGCCGGGCACAGGAATGACACACTGGGCCCGTGCCCCACACCGTGCTGCTCGCCGAGGACGACCGCGCCATCCGCAACGCCCTGGCCCGTGCCCTCACCCTGGAGGGCTACGAGGTCACCGCCGTCGCGGACGGCGCCGCCGCGCTGGAGCAGGCCGCCGCCACCGCCCCCGACGTGCTGGTGCTGGACGTGATGATGCCCGGCGTCGACGGGCTCCAGGTCTGCCGCGAACTGCGCGCCCGCGGCGACCGCACCCCCATCCTGATGCTCACCGCGCTGGTCGAGACCGCCGACCGGATCGCCGGCCTGGACGCCGGCGCCGACGACTACGTGCCCAAGCCGTTCGAGGTCGACGAGGTCTTCGCCCGCCTGCGCGCCCTGCTCCGCCGGGCCGGCAAGGAACCCGTCCACGCGCCCGCCCCGCGCCCGGCGGACTCCGCCCAGGACCCCCGGACCCTGACCGCGGCCGGACTGCGGATGGATCCCTCGGCCCGCCGCGTCTGGCGCGGCGCACGCGAGATCGAACTCACCCGCACCGAGTTCGACCTGCTGGAACTCCTGCTGCGGCACGCGGGCGTCGTCCTCGACCACACCACCATCTACGACCGCATCTGGGGCTACGACTTCGGCCCCGGCTCCAAGAACCTCGCCGTCTACGTCGGCTACCTGCGACGCAAGCTCGACGAGCCGGGCGCCCCGCAGCTGATCCACACCGTGCGGGGCGTCGGGTACGTGCTGCGGGAGGGCTGAGCGGATGCGCGCGCGTCTGGGCCGGCTGGCCTCGCTGCGGACCGGCTTCGCCGTCTCCTTCGCGGCCGTCGCCGCCGCCGTCACCGTGGTGGTCGGCCTGCTCTCCTACAACGCGGCCGCCCGGATGGTCCGCATCGACCAGCAGACGATATTCGCCGAGGTGGTCGGCGACCTGCGGGCCGAGGTGCGGCAGCGCCGCATGACGCCCGAGGACTTCTCCTCGCACGTCCCCGGCCACGACATCGTCCGCCCCAGCCGCACCGTCGTGCAGGTCCTCGGCCCGGACGGCTCCGTCGACGACCCCGGCCGCCCTGCCCTGCCGGTCACCGACGACGACCGGCGCACCGCCCTCCGGCAGGCCGCCGGACACAGCGTCGAGCACGCCGACATCGAGGCGGGCCACGACATGTACCGCATCGCCACCGTCTCGCTCGGCGGCGGACGCGGCGCGGTCCAGGTCGCCCACGAGTTCAGCGACACCGAGGACCTGCTGCGCGAACTGCAGCGCCGCACCGCCTGGCAGATCGTCGCCGTCGTCTTCGCCGCGGGCCTGTTCGGCTGGTGGCTCGCCCACCGCATCACCCGCCGCCTGGTCGCCCTGACCGACGCCGCCGAGGCGGTGGCCCGCACCCGGCGGCTGTCCATCCAGGTGCCCGTCACCGGCGCCGGCGAGGTGGGCCGCCTCGGGCGCGCCTTCGACCGCATGCTCGACCGGCTCGCCCAGTCCGAGGAGGACCAGCGCCGCCTCGTCCAGGACGCCGGCCACGAACTGCGCACCCCGCTGACCTCGCTGCGCACCAACATCTCCATGCTCGGCCGGATCGACGAGCTCCCGCCGCGGGTCCGCGAGGAGCTGGTGGAGGACCTGGCCACCGAGTCCCGCGAGCTGACCGACCTGGTCAACGAGCTGGTCGACCTCGCGGCCGGCCAGTCGGACACCGAACCGGTCCGCCCGGTGGACCTCGCGGACCTCGCCGAGGACGTCGCGGTGCACGCCCGCCGCCGCACCGGACGCGACGTCCGGGTCGCCGTGGCCGGCGACACCACCGTCGACGGCCGCCCCTCCGCCCTCCAGCGGGCCATCTCCAGCCTGGTGGAGAACGCCGCCAAGTTCGACCAGGAGGGCACCGCCCCCATCGACGTCCGGGTCACCCGCCCCGAGGGCGCCGCCCACGTCCGCGTCGAGGTCCTCGACCGCGGCCCGGGCATCGCCCCCGCCGACCTCGGCCGCGTCTTCGACCGCTTCTACCGCACCCCCGCCGCCCGCAGCCTCCCCGGCTCCGGCCTGGGCCTCGCCATCGTCCGCGAGGTCTCCGCCTCCCACGACGGCGCCCCCTTCGCCTTCCGCCGCGACGGCGGCGGCTCGGTCATCGGGTTCACGGTGAACGAGGAGGACGAGAGGCAGCGGTAGCAGCGGCGGTACCGGTGGGGGCACACGAGCGGTGGGCGCCCGCCGAAGCGAACGCCCACCGCTCTCCCCCGTGTCCCCCGTGGGTCCGCTCCCGCGGTCCCATCGGCCCTGCCGTCAGCCCTTGACGCAGACGACCTGCTTCAGCTGCGCCACCACGGCCACCAGGTCCCGCTGCTGGTCGATGACCTGCTCGATCGGCTTGTACGCCGCCGGGATCTCGTCCACCACGCCGGAGTCCTTGCGGCACTCGACGCCCTGCGTCTGCCGCTCCAGGTCCGCCGCCGTGAAGCGCCGCTTGGCCGCGTTCCGGCTCATCCGCCGGCCCGCGCCGTGCGAGGCGGAGTTGAACGAGGCGTCGTTCCCCAGGCCCTTCACGATGTACGAGCCGGTGCCCATGGAGCCCGGGATGATCCCGTACTCGCCCGACCGTGCGCTGATCGCGCCCTTGCGGGTGACCAGCAGGTCCATCCCCTCGTACCGCTCACGGCTGACGTAGTTGTGGTGACAGCTGATCTCCGGCTCGAAGGTCACCTTGGCCTTCTTGAACTCCTTGCGGACCACGTCCTTGAAGAGCGCCATCATGATCGACCGGTTGAACTTCGCGTACTCCTGCGCCCAGTACAGGTCGTTCTGGTACGCGGCCATCTGCGGGGTGTCCGCGACGAACACCGCGAGGTCGCGGTCGATCAGCCCCTGGTTGTGCGGCAGGCCCTGCGCCACACCGATGTGGTGCTCGGCGAGCTCCTTGCCGATGTTCCGCGAACCGGAGTGCAGCATCAGCCACACCGAACCCTCGGTGTCGAGACAGAACTCAATAAAGTGATTTCCGGATCCGAGCGTTCCTGCCTGCTTCGCAGCCCTTTCCTGACGGAACTTGACCGCATCGGCGATCCCGTCGAACCGCTCCCACAGGTCGTCCCACGCGGCGGTGGCGAAGCCGTGCATCCGGCCCGGGTCCACCGGGGAGTCGTGCATCCCCCGGCCCACCGGGATGGCCTGCTCGATCTTCGACCGCAGCCGCGAGAGGTCGCCCGGCAGGTCGTTCGCGGTCAGCGACGTCTTCACCGCGGACATCCCGCAGCCGATGTCGACGCCCACCGCCGCCGGGCACACCGCGCCCTGCATGGCGATCACCGAGCCGACCGTCGCGCCCTTGCCGTAGTGGACGTCGGGCATCACCGCGAGGCCCTTGATCCACGGCAGCGTCGCGACGTTCTGCAGCTGCCGCATGGCGACGTCCTCGACCGCGGCGGGGTCCGTCCACATACGGATCGGCACCTTCGCGCCCGGCACCTCGACGTACGACATGACCGACCATCTCCCCCAAAACGACAACGAAAGACGCCCAGAACCTGACAGGCCAGGACAGTCCCGAAAAGCATGACCAACATCACGAATGCGACCGCAGACCGGCGTTCCCGGTGGCGTGTGCGATACACATTGTCTGCCGGGACCCGGTCCCGTCGGCAACCGATTAACCCCTGGAGAGGAGCCCGTCCGTGCAGCGGAAGGCGTACACCCTCGGCATCGCCGCGCTGGTCACGGCCGTGCTGGCCGGCTGCAGCGGCGGCCCGTCCGAGGGGGAGCAGGCCGACGACTCCAAGCCCGGCGCGGCCGACGCCACCGTGGCCGAGGCCGAGCCCGGCCGTTACCGCACGCTGCCCGAGCCCTGCGGCGCGGTCGGTGAGGAGCGGCTGGACCAGCTGCTGCCCGGCCTGCGGCGGATCGCGGACGACAAGAAGCGCGAGGCCGCCTACGAGGGCACGGCCTCCCTCACCTACGACCTGGACCGTCAGGTGGGCTGCCGCTGGCAGGCCGAGTCGAAGTCGGCGACCTCCTCGCTGTCCGTGGACTTCGAGCGGGTGGTCTCCTACGAGCCCGAGGTGGGCGACGACGACAAGGCCGCCGAGCTCTTCACCGCCCAGCGCGAGAAGGCCGGCGTGCCCGCGCCCGGCGCCGAGCCCTCCGCGGACGCCGACCCGTCCTCCTCGGCCTCACCCTCCTCGTCCTCGTCCTCCTCGTCGTCGAGGAAGCCCGCGGACAAGAGCGCGGGCGAGGCGACCGGGGACGAGGGGACCGGGGCCGCCGCGAGCGGGTCCGGGACCTCGGACGAGGCCGGGGACACCGGGAGCCCGGAGGACCCGGCCGGGTTCGGACCGTCGCCGCGCTCCCTCGACGAGCTCGGCGACGAGGCGTTCGTCGACGACACCCTCGGCACCACCGGAACCAGCGCTTCCGAGCGCACCGTGACTGTGGTGTTCCGCACGTCCAACGTCCTCGTGACGGTCGAGTACACCAGCCGTCCGACCCGCGCCGGCGAGAGCGCCGACAGCGAGGAAATGCAGGACAGGGCCCAGGAACTGGCCGCCGAGCTGGCCGAGGAACTGGCCGGCTGACACCCTGGCACAGCGCTCGCCCGCCTGTCCGCGGAACGCCTCGGGCCGGGCGACGGCCCTCGCTCACCGCGTACCGTGGCCTGTCGGACCGGATCGATCACCGGACCTGACGTCATCCGCCGGGTCGGGGGTATCCGGGTCCCGCAGGAGCCGAAGCGAAGCCGTGAGTGAAGGAACCATGCAGCGAGCGCACCGAGCCAACCGTCCCGTTCAGCGAGTCGTCCGCGCCCTGACGGGCGCGGCAGTCCTCCCCGTGATGCTCGTCGCCGCAGGGTGCTCCTCGGACGCGGAGCCGAAGTCCGACGCCAAGCAGAGCGCGAGCAGCGACAAGCCCTCCGCCAAGCCCTCCCCGACGCTGGAGCCGGCCGCCTACAAGGAGCTTCCGAAGGCGTGCGACGCGCTGGGCAAGAAGACTCTCGACGATCTGGTGCCCAAGAGCAAGAAGTCCGAGAAGGCCGGCCGCACCGACGACGCCGGCACCCGGGCGAGCTGCACCTGGAACAGCCTGGACGACAACGGCGTGAAGGGTTCGCAGTACCGCTGGCTCAGCGTCTCCCTGCTGCGCTTCGACTCCGACACGGTCCGCGGCGCGGCCGCCGAGCAGGCGAAGAAGCAGTACGAGACGTCGATCGAGGACGCCCGCGACACCGCGGACGCCAAGAAGGTCGCCGACAAGCCGGTCAAGGGCGTCGGCGACGAGGCCACCCTGGTCACCTACGACCTGAAGAAGAAGGAAGGCCTCTTCAAGCAGCAGACCGTGGTCGTGCTGGTGGAGAACGCCGTCGTGACGATCGACTACAACGGCGCGGGTCTGGCCGGCGAGGGCGCGCCGAGCGCGAAGAAGCTGAGCGAGCAGGCCGTCGACGCCGCGAAGGAGGCCGTCGGCAAGGTCACCGCGGCCAACGACGCCGAGGGCGCCGGCGACACGGACGGTTCCTCCGCCTCCCCGTCGGCCTCCGCCTCGAAGTCCGCCGCCAAGTCCTGACCCCCGGGCCGCCCGCCCGGCCCGCGAGAACGGCCCAGGCCGCGTCGCGGCGGCGGGCGGCCGGCAGGGCCGTGCGAGACGTCCCCTACGTCCTGCGCCGTCCGGGTCGTGCGGCACCTCACGGGTGCCGGTGCGGTCGACCGACCGACCGGCACCCGTACACATGTGCAACCCTGGTGCGCGCAACGGACTGTCTGGAAGGGGAGTCGGGTGGCCACGCCACAGCTCACACGGACGCATCGCATACTCATCGGGGTGGTGATCGCGGGCGCCGTGGTCATCGCCGGCATCGGCTTCGCCGGCTCGTACGCGGCCGTGCGGGAACTCGCCCTGCAGAAGGGGTTCGGGAACTTCTCGTACGTCTTCCCGATCGGCATCGACGCCGGCATCTGCGTCCTGCTGGCGCTGGACCTGCTGCTGACGTGGATCCGGATCCCGTTCCCCATGCTGCGCCAGACGGCCTGGCTGCTGACGGCCGCGACCATCGCCTTCAACGGCGCCGCCGCCTGGCCGGACCCGCTGGGCGTCGGCATGCACGCGATCATCCCGGTCCTGTTCGTGGTCGCCGTCGAGGCCGCCCGGCACGCCATCGGGCGCATCGCCGACATCACGGCCGACAAGCACATGGAGGGCGTGCGCCTCACCCGGTGGCTGCTGTCGCCGGTGCCGACCTTCCTGCTGTGGCGGCGGATGAAGCTGTGGGAGCTGCGCTCCTACGAGGAGGTCATCAAGCTGGAGCAGGAGCGGCTGGTGTACCGCACCAGGCTGCGGGCCCGCTTCGGCCGCGCCTGGCGCCGCAAGGCCCCGGTGGAGTCCCTGATGCCGCTGCGTCTGGCCAAGTTCGGCGTCCCGCTGGCGGACACCGCCGCGGCGGGTCTGGCGGCGGCGGGCATCAAGCCGGCCGTCGTCCCGGCCGCCGAGGTCGAGCGCGAGACGCACCCCGCCGCCTCCGCCGTGGGCGCCGCCGAGGCCGTCCCGCAACTGGAGGGCGCCGCCGCGCAGCAGCCCCAGGCCCGCGCCCCGCAGTCGCAGCCCCAGCAGCCTCCCCGCTACGAGCGGCAGCAGCCCGGGCAGCAGTGGCAGCAGCAGCCCCAGCAGGGCTACCAGCGGGCGCCCGCGGATCAGCAGGGCTGGGCCGGGGAGCCGCAGATGCCCGCCGATCAGCAGATCCACTACGGCGAGGACGGCAGCGCCTGGTTCTACGACCCGCGCCTGGGCAGCTACAGCCCCGCCACCTACCAGCCGGACCCGGCCACCGAACAGTGGTACGCCCAGCAGGCGCCCTACCGCCCCGAGCAGGACCCGCAGCCGGATGCCGCCCCGTCCACAGCCTCGCCCGAGGACACCGGCACCTTCCCGGTCCCCGTCGGCCAGCCCGGCGGCCGCACCCGTCGGCTCGGCGAGGGCGCCCCGCCCGAGGCGGAGCAGGCCCTCGAACCGGAGCCCGCGCCGGTGCCGGCGCCGGAGATCACCATCCCGGGCCAGCGCCAGGAGCAGCAGCCCGAAAGCAGCGCCCCGGTGGAGTTCGAGTCGGAGCGGGAGCGCGAGGACGCGTACTACCAGGTGTTCCGCCGCGCGATCGACAACGGTTTCCCCACGCCGCGTCAGTTCGGCGAGGAGATCGAGGCGGAGTACGGCCACAAGCCGACGTCGACCGAGCTCAAGGCCATGGTGGAGCGTTTCGCCACCCGTCACGACGTCGAACTGGCCCAGGACCACATCGCCTGACGCGGCCGGTGGGCGGGCCGTGGGCGGGCGGTGACGCGACCCGGCGGTTCAGCGCGTCGACCGGCGCCGCCGGTGCCGGTGCAGGACCAGGCCGAGGGCTCCGACGAACAGCACCCCCAGAATGGCGACCTCGGGCGTGCCCGCCCGGGATCCGATCAGCAGGAGCAGGGCGGCGAAGGCGATCACCACGATCACGAGCTGCCGAATGAGCTGACCCATCTGCGTTCCTTCCGGAGTGCGTACTCGAGATCGTGCGTCGTTCGTGCGGTGGACCGAGGGGCACTGTAGCCAGGCGTCCCCCGGCCGGGGACCCGAACCGGCCACCCGTGGAGACGGGCGGCCGGTTCGCTCATGTCCGGTCGGACCTGGCACTGGACCAGGTCACGTCCGGTCAGGAAGAGGCCTTGGAGCGGGAGTAGGAGCCGCCGCCCGTCACCCGGGTCTGGATGGACGGGTAGGTGGTGGCGTAGCAGCCCCAGGACCCGAAGGAGCAGAGCTTCACCTTGTACTTCATGGTCGAGTAGGCGGTCGACGTCGGCAGGGCGGACTTGCTGTTGTACTCGCGGCCGATGGTGTCCACCACCGAGGACTCACGGGTGAAGTAGTCGTAGCGGCTGCCCCAGGCGACGACCTTGGAGCCGTTGTACTTGAAGTTGACGACCGTGTGGTAGTCGTAGATCACGCTGCCGAGCAGGCTGTGACGGGTGACGGAGTAGCGGACCTGCTTCCACCGGCCGGTGGCGTCGGTGGCGTCGGGGTTCGTGCCGTCGGTGGGGGCGTCCAGTCCGGGGATGACCACTTCGTCGCTGGTGGTGAGGTCGGCCCCGGCCGGCACGGCCAGGACCTCGTTCAGCTCCTCCGAGGTGTAGTCCTCGGAGACCTTCCCGCCGTCGGCGAGGACCGTGTAGTCGATGGTCTCCTCGTGGTACTCGTCCGGCGTGCCCGGGCAGGTGAGGCCGTCCGCGATGGAGGACGTGGCGGCCAGGGAGCAGTCGGCCTGCCCCGCGGTGCCGTCGATGACCTTCTCCACGGCGGATATCACCGCCTGGTCCGAGTCCGGGTCCACGGCGTGGGCGGCCGGCATCCCGGCGGTCAGTGCCGCCACGGCGGTCGCGGCGACCAGGAGGTGCCTGGTGATTCTGTTCTTTCCGGTGGTGCGCTGCATGAGGAATTCCCGTCTGGTCGCATGGCGTGCCGCTTGTGCGCGAGAAGATGCGCGAGAAGACGGGCATTACCGCGCGAACGGTGCGCGAATTCTCTGACCTCTCAGCGGAATTGCCGGATGGCGTCGAACGGCCGCTATATTTCTCGGCCGCCGACGTCCGTCGCAATTGGACCTTCGGGATAAGCGGATCGGTCAGGGTCGTCAGACAGTGACCTTCGGCAGGGGCTCGCACGGGGATCCGGCGCCGCAGGTGCAGGGGCGCAGGATGGAGACCGCGACGACCGCGGCCGCGGTCCGGCTCTCCAGGCCGAGCTTCAGCAGGATGCGTCCGACGTGGGCCTTCACGGTCCCCTCCGAGACGCCGAGCCGCCGGGCGATGGCCTGATTGGTACCGCCGGTGGCCAGCAGCGTCATCACCTGGTGCTCGCGCACCGACAGCCGGCCGATGCGGGCCAGGGCCGGGCGCAGGTCGGGCAGCTCCGGTGCGGGGGCGGCGGGGATGGTGTTCCCGGGCATGCGTTCTCACATTCGATCGCGGGGAGTGTGCTCGGACGGCGGAACGGGCCGGACGAACTCCCAGGTCACGGACCCCAGATGCCGCTGTCCTCGCCGGCCTCCGGCTGGGACGTGACAGGGGCGTCGCCCGTCGCGCGGAGGTCACCCGGTCCGGAGGCGGAGGTGAGGCTGAGGACGAGGGCCAGCGGGACGGCGGTGAGGGCGACGACGACGGACGCGATGCGGGCGCGGATCACGACAACTCCTTGGCGGGCGGAACGGCGGGACGGCGGGTCCCGCGGGTTGCGGCTTCGGGCGGGCGGAGCAGGGGCGGGGCGCCCCGCGGTGGCGCCCGCCGGCCGCGTCCGGGTGTGCCCGGTGCGGCCGTTCCTCAGCTTCCACCACGGCCGGGACCGGAGAAAGCGCCTGGCCGTGGTCGGAAGCGGCCCTGGCACAAAGGGGCCTGGCGACGGCCGCTCAGGACGGGGGTAACCCCGGCCCGGTCCCCCGTCCGGGGCCGCCCCGGCCCGGCCGCAGCCGGAAGTCCGCCTCGAAGACGGGTGCCACGAAGGCTGCTCCGCACCGGTCGAGCCCGCAACCGGCCAGGGCCGGGTGGGAGCGCAGGACCCGCAGGCAGGCGGTCTCCGCCGCCCGTTCCGCCTCCACCAGGCTGGGCGCGGCCACGAACAGACCCAGGACCGGCCCGCCCTGGGCGTCGGGATGCGGGGTGACGTGCTCGATGCTGGTCGTCCCGGTGACCTGCGCGCGCAGCCGGGCCTTGAGGTCGTCGGGCAGTTCCAGCCCCGGGGGTCCGGTCAGCCGGGCATGGATGAGGTACATGCTGCCCACCCTGTCGAGCCCCGGCCGATCGGCCTAGGGCGGCTCGCGGGCCGCTTCGGGCCATGGCCGAAAGGGGCCGCTACGCCGTTGTCAAAGCCATGGCGAAAGATGAAGATCATCCCGCTCCGAGTGGAGGAGCCGTGCCGACCCGCCCCGGGGAGGGCGGACAGGGGGGAACATGCTGGAGACCTTGGGACTGGACCAGCAGGCGGAGGCGGTCTACCGCTGCATGCTGACGCGACCGACGATGCGCCTGGCCGAACTCATCGCGATCCTCGGGCAGTCCGAGGAGGCCGTGACCTCGGCGCTCGACCGCCTCAGCGCCCTGGCGCTGGTGCAGCCCGACCCGGACGGAGGGGTCCACGCCGTCCGCCCGGAGGTCGGGATGGAGCGGCTGCTGGCCCAGCAGCAGGCGCAACTGGCCAGCTGGCAGCAGCAGATGGAGATGTCGCGGGTGGCCGCGGCGCAGCTGATCTCCGAGTGCACCGACCTCACGCGGGGCATGGACGACCCGGGCGCCGAGCGACTGGTCGGAATCGACGCGATCCGTGCGCGCATCGCCGAGCTGACCGGGCGGCTCCGCGAGGAGATCATGACGTTCGCCCCGGGCGGGGCGCAGCGCCCCGCGGACATCGCCGAGGCCCGCACCGTCGACCGGCCGATGCTGGAGCGCGGCGTGCGCATGCGCACCCTCTGGCTGGACAGCATCCGCAACGACGGGCCGACGCTGGAGTACGCGACCTGGCTCCACTCGCTCGGCGGGAGGGCGCGCACCGTGCCCACGCTGCCGGTTCGCATGATCATCCTGGATCGCGAGTGCGCCCTGCTCCCGGTGGACACCGCTGACGCGACCGCCGGCGCGGTGGTGCTGCACGGTCAGGGGACGGTGGCCGCGCTGTGTGCCCTGTTCGAGCACCTGTGGCAGTCCGGGACCTCGCTGGGCGCCCCGCCGTCCCCGGACGAGGAGGGCCTGACCGGGCAGGAGCGGGAGTTCCTGCAGCTCCTGGGGCAGGGGCTCACCGACCAGGCGATCGCCGGCCGGCTCGGCGTCTCCCACCGGACGGCCCGCCGGATCGCGGCGGCGCTGATGGAGAAGCTGGGGGCGCGCAGCCGCTTCGAGGCCGGGCTGAGGGCGGCGGCGCGTGGCTGGCTGACGCCCGACATCTGACGGTTCAGGCGTCCCACCTCTCCGGGCCGTGGTCGATTTTCGGCCACGGCCCGGTGCCGTTTGCGTCCGCCCTCGCCGCGAGGACCGCTCCGGACGGGCCGGCCCGGCGGGAGCGGCCTGCGCAGACGTTCCCCTTCTCCGCCCCGAACGGCCCGCCACCCGCAAATCGCTTTTTGGCCAAAGATGATCAAGGCGTCGGGAATTTGTTGACCTCTCGCGATCGCGACTGCTTTATTTCGTCCGCCCTTCGCAGAAGATCCAGCCGTGTTTCGGCGCGCCGGGACGCATTCGCGATTCCCGAATTCCCGCGGCCCCCGTGGCGGTCCGCATTCCAGACGGAGCGAGATGAGAAGAACCATTTGGTCGGTCGCCGTGGCGGTCTCCGCCATGACGATCGGGGCGGTCCCGGCCCATGCCGCGCCGCCGATGTCCGAGACCCCCGCCGCGGTCGTCGCCTCCAAGGTGGAACCGGAGGTGCGCGAGCAGGCCGCCGAGGGTGAGACCGTCCGGGTCAACGTCGTCACCCGGACCAAGGCCGACATCCCCGACGCGGCCCAGGTCGGCGAGGTCATCCAGACCCTGGACCAGCTGCGCGTGGTGACCCTGCGGGTGAACGAGGGCGACCTGGCCGACCTGGCCGCCCAGCCGGGCGTGACGAGCGTGACCGAGGACCGTCCCGAGCCCGCGTCGCTCGCCCAGAGCGTCCCGCTGATCGGCGGTGACAAGGCCCGTTCCGCCGGCTTCACCGGCGCGGGCAGCGTGGTGGCCGTGCTGGACACCGGTGTCGCCACCCACCACCCGTTCCTCGCCGGCCGCATCGCGGGCGAGGCCTGCTTCTCCGTCACCGACCCCGACTACGAGGCCAGCAGCCTGTGCCCCGGCGGGGAGGACGATCAGCAGGGCACCGGCTCGGCCGACGCGGACAGCGGACCCTGCGCCGAGCTCGACTGCTCGCACGGCACCCATGTGGCCGGCATAGCCGCCGGCAACGGCAAGGACCTGGCCGGCGCCCCCGCGGCCGGCGTCGCCCCCGGCGCCGACATCCTCGCCCTCCAGGTCTTCAGCAGGATCGACTCGGAGGACTTCTGCGGCGAGGGCGCCGCACCGTGCGTGCTGAGCTTCCCCAGCGCCCAGCTCTCAGCGCTGGAGGACGTGCTGGCGAAGAAGCAGAGCGGCATGCCGCTGGTCGCCGCCAACATGAGCCTCGGCAGCGGCCAGTACGCCGCCGCCTGCGACAACGACCTGCGCAAGCCGGCCGTCGACGCCCTGCTCGCCGCGGGTGTCGCCACGGTCGTCTCCGCCGGCAACAGCGCCTACGCGAACGCGGTGAGCGCCCCCGCCTGCATCTCGTCGGCCGTCGCGGTGGGCAGCACCACCAAGCAGGACGACCTCTCCTACTTCAGCAACCGCGGCCCGCTGCTGGACGTCTTCGCCCCCGGCAGCGGCATCACCTCCTCGGTCCCCGGCGACGGCTGGGCGTCGATGAGCGGGACGTCGATGGCCGCCCCGCACGTCACCGGCGCCTTCGCCGTGCTCCGCCAGGCCTTCCCCACCAGCGGCGTCGCCGAACTCACGGCCCTGCTGAAGGGCACCGGCAAGGCCGTCACCGTCTCGGGCGTCACCACCCCGAGGATCCAGCTCGACGCGGCCACCGCGTCCGCCACCAGGCCCACGTCCGGCGAGAACCGGTGGAAGCTCGCCGCCGACGGCACGGACACCGCCGGCACCAACCCGTTCACCGCGGTCGGCGGGGCCGCCTTCGGCGCCTCCGACGCGCCCTACAGCCTCTCCGGCGCGGCCACCTTCAACGGCAGCACCGGATACCTGAAGAGCCGGACCAGCGCGGTGAAGACCACCGGCGACTACACCGTCTCCGCCTGGGTCAGGATCAACTCCGCCACCAGCGGCATGGCGCTCTGCCAGGGCACCAGCACCCACCAGGCCTTCTACCTCGGCTACGACCCGACCAACAAGGGCTGGATGTACCAGACCACCACCACCGACGACGACAGCACCGACTGGCCGACCGCCGAGGGCGGCACGGGCTCAGGACCGGTCGGCACCTGGGCGCACCTGGTCGCCACGTACAGCAGCAGCACCGGTGCGATGGCGCTGTACCAGAACGGCACGCTCCAGGGGAAGGCCGTCAACCGCACCCCCCAGTACAACTCCGCTCTGCCGCTCACCGTCGGCGGCTGCACCAACCCGTCCATGGGGACCGACCCGTACTACACGTTCCCCGGCAAGATCGCCGACGTCCGCGTCTACCCCTACGCGATGAGCTCCGCGCAGGCCGGACAGGCCAGCGTCACCGTCCCCACGGGATGGACGGACGGGATGCCCGAGGACCAGTGGAAGCTGGCCACCGCCGGCACCGACACCGCGGGCCTCAACCCGCTCACCGTCGGCGGCGGCGCCGCCTGGTCCACCGACCGGCCCGCCGGCACCAGCCTGACCGGCTCGGTCGCCTTCAACGGCAGCACCGGCCTCCTCAAGGGCAAGCAGGCCGCGGTCGACGCCCACCGCGACTACACGGTCGCCGCCTGGATGAAGATCAACTCGGCGGTGGAGGGAACCGCCGTCTGCCAGGGCACCAGTGAGCACCAGGCCTTCTACCTCGGCTACGACCCCGGCAACAAGGGCTGGATGTTCCAGACCACGACCACCAACGGCAACGACACCGACTGGGTGACCGCCGAGGGCGGAACGGGCTCGGGACCGGTGGGAACCTGGGCGCACGTGGTGGCCACCTACGACGCCGACACCGGCGCCATGGCCGTCTACCAGAACGGCGTGCTCCAGGGCCGGGCCACCAACGCCACCCCGCAGTACGACTCCGGTCTGCCGCTCACCGTCGGCGGCTGCGTCAACTCGGCCTCGGCGACCACCCCGTACCAGGCCTTCCCCGGCAACGTGGCGGACGTCCACGTCTACCCCCGCACGCTGACCGCCACCGAGGTCTCGGCGCTCGGCTGACCCGGCGTCCACGCCGCACGACGGCCGAAGGCACCGGTGCCCCGGTGGTCTCGCGACCACCGGGGCACCGTCGTGCGCGCGCCCGCGCGGGAGCGGCGTCAGCCGGCTCGGCCGCCGAGCAGCGACCGGACGCGGTCCGCGCCCACCGCGAGCAGCAGCGTGGGCAGCCGCGGGCCGGTGTCCCTGGAGACCAGCAGCCGGTACAGCAGCACGAAGAAGGTGCGCTGCGCCGTCTTGATCTCCGCCGGCAGCTCCTTCGGCGTCGCGTCCGCCGAGAACCCGGCCTGGACCTTCGGCACGCCGTAGACCAGGTGGGTCAGGCCGTCCAGCGACCAGTGGTCGTCCAGCCCGTCCAGCAGCAGCCGCAGCGACTCGCGCCCGGCCTCGTCCAGCGAGCCCAGCAGCTCCGCGTCCGGCTCGTCGCGCACGATGGTCCGCTGGTCGGCCGGCACCTGCGTGTTGATCCACGCCTCGGCCTTGTCGTACCGCGGCCGCGCCTCGTCCAGCGAGGACAGCGGGTGCTCCGGCTCCAGGTCGCTGAGGATGCGCAGCGCCTGGTCCTGGTGGCCGCCGGTGATGTCGGCGACCGAGGCCAGCGTCCGGTACGACAGCGGACGCGGCGTCCCCGGCAGCTCACCCGCGGCCGTCGACGCGGCACGCGTGTACGCGGCGATGTCGCCGGGCAGCGCGCTGCCGTCCTCCACCTTGGCCCCGAGCCGGTCCCACTCGTCGTAGAGCCGCTGGATCTCCTGGTCGAAGGCGACCTTGAACGACTGGTTCGGCCTGCGCCGTGCGTACAGCCAGCGCAGGATCTGCGGCTCCATGATCTTCAGCGCGTCGGCCGGCGTCGGCACGCCGCCCTTGCTGGAGGACATCTTCGCCATGCCGCTGATGCCCACGAAGGCGTACATCGGGCCGATCGGCTGCTCGCCGCCGAAGATCCCGACGATCTGACCGCCGACCTGGAAGCTGGAGCCCGGCGAGGAGTGGTCCACGCCGGACGGCTCGAACACCACGCCCTCGTAGGCCCACCGCATCGGCCAGTCGACCTTCCAGACCAGCTTGCCGCGGTTGAACTCGCTCAGCAGCACCGTCTCGGAGAAGCCGCAGGACTCCACCGTGCAGGTGTAGGCCATCTCGGTCGTCTCGTCGTCGTACGAGGTGACCGTCGTGAAGTCCTTGCCGCAGCCGCCGCAGTACGGCTTGTACGGGAAGTAGCCGCCGGCGCCGGAGCTGCCGTCGTCCTCCTCGGCCGCGCCGGAGCCCTCGGCGGCCTCCAGCTCGGCCTCGTCGAGAGGCTTCTGCTGCTTCTGCTTGAGCTCCTGCGCCGGGTCCTTCTTCTTGGTCCGGTACTGGTCCAGGATCGCGTCGATGTCGCCGCGGTGCTTCATCGCGTGCAGGACCTGCTCGCGGTAGACGCCCGAGGTGTACTGCTCGGTCTGGCTGATGCCGTCGAACTCCACGCCCAGCTCGCCCAGCGAGGCGACCATCGCGGCCTTGAAGTGCTCGGCCCAGTTCGGGTACTCCGAGCCCTTCGGCGCGGGCACCGAGGTCAGCGGCTTGCCGATGTGCTCCGCCCACGACCCGTCGACGCCCTCGACGCCGTTCGGCACCTTGCGGTAGCGGTCGTAGTCGTCCCAGGAGATCAGGTGCCGGACCTGGTGGCCACGGCGGCGGATCTCGTCGGCGACCAGGTGCGGGGTCATCACCTCGCGCAGGTTGCCGAGGTGGATCGGCCCCGACGGGGAGAGACCGGACGCGACCACCACAGGTTTGCCCGGGGCCCGACGCTCCGACGCCTCGATGACCTCGTCCGCGAAACGGGAGACCCAGTCGGTGGTCTCGGTGCTCTGAGCCACGATCGGCACGTCCTTCTTTCCTGAGGGGAGACGCCCGGCCGCCGCGACGCCCGCGCGGCCGTTCCCCCATTCTCCCAGGTGCGGGCCCCACCGTGAAAACGCCTTTCCCTCCCGTCCCACGCGCCGCGCCGCCCGGCCCGCCGCGCGCCCGCGAAACGGCGAGGCGGCCCGGCCCCCGGCGGTGGGATACTGGGCGGGCACACCCATCCCTCGAGGAGAACGGCACCCACTCCATGACCTCGGTCAAGTCCCTCACCGCTTCCGTCCACGCGCGCCTCGCGGACGCCCTCTCGGCTGCCCTGCCGGAGGCCGCCTCCGCGGACCCGCTGCTGCGACGAAGCGACAGGGCGGACTACCAGGCCAACGGCATCCTCGCCCTCGCCAAGAAGGCCAAGGCCAACCCGCGCGAGCTGGCGACGCAGGTCGTGGAGCACGTCGTCACCGGTGACCTGATCGCGGACGTCGAGGTCTCCGGCCCCGGCTTCCTCAACGTGACCGTCTCCGACAGGGCGATCACCGAGAACCTCGCCGCGCGCGCCGCCGACGAGTCGGGCCGCCTCGGCGTGCCGCAGCGTGAGGACGCGGGCACCACGGTCATCGACTACGCCCAGCCGAACGTCGCCAAGGAGATGCACGTCGGCCACCTGCGCTCCGCCGTCATCGGCGACGCGGTGCGCCGGATGCTGGACTTCACCGGCGAGAAGACGATCGGCCGCCACCACATCGGCGACTGGGGCACCCAGTTCGGCATGCTCATCCAGTACCTGATCGAGCACCCGCACGAGCTGGACCACGAGGCCGACCCCTCGGCGGACGTCGAGGCGGCCGGTGAGGAGGCGATGTCCAACCTCAACCGCCTCTACAAGGCCTCGCGGGCCGTCTTCGACTCCGACGAGGAGTTCAAGACCCGCGCCCGGCAGCGGGTGGTGGCCCTGCAGTCCGGCGACGAGGAGACCCTCGCGCTGTGGCAGCGGTTCGTCGACGAGTCGAAGATCTACTTCTACTCCGTCTTCGCCAAGCTGGACATGCCCGTCGCGGACGACGAGATCGTCGGCGAGTCGGCGTACAACCCGATGATGGCCGAGACCGCCCGCATGCTCGAGGAGTCCGGCGTCGCCGTGCGCTCCGAGGGCGCGCTGGTCGTGTTCTTCGACGAGATCCGCGGCAAGGACGACAAGCCGGTCCCGCTGATCGTCCAGAAGGCCGACGGCGGCTTCGGCTACGCCGCCTCCGACCTCTCCGCGGTCCGCAACCGCGTCTTCGACCTCAAGGCCGACACGTTGCTGTACGTCGTGGACGCCCGGCAGGCCCTGCACTTCCGCATGGTCTTCGAGACGGCCCGCCGCGCCGGCTGGCTGAGCGACGCCGTCAAGGCCGTCCACCTGCAGTTCGGCACGGTCCTCGGCAAGGACGGCAAGCCGTTCAAGACCCGTGAGGGCGAGACGGTGCGCCTGGAGGACCTCCTCGACGAGGCGTCCGAACGCGCGGCGGCGGTCGTGCGGGAGAAGGCCGAGGAGGGCAACATCGAGCTCACCGAGGAGGAGATCGCCGAGCGCGGCGCGCAGGTCGGCATCGGCGCGGTGAAGTACGCGGACCTCTCCACGTCCGCGAACCGCGACTACAAGTTCGACCTCGACCAGATGGTCTCGCTCACCGGCGACACCTCGGTGTACCTCCAGTACGCGTACGCCCGTGCCCGGTCCATCCTCCGCAAGGCCGGCGAGGCCCGCCCCGTCGCCCACCCGGAGCTGGAACTCCACGCGGCGGAGCGGGCGCTGGGGCTGCACCTCGACGGCTTCGCCGACCTGGTCGCCGAGGCCGCCGCGGAGTACGCGCCGCACAAGCTGACGGCGTACCTGTACCAGCTGGCGTCGCACCTCACGTCCTTCTACGCGGACTGCCCGGTCCTGAAGGCCGACACCCCCGAGCAGCGGGAGAACCGCCTCTTCCTCTGCGACCTCACCAGCCGCACCCTCCGCCAGGGCATGACCCTCCTGGGCATCCAGACCCCCGAGCGCCTGTAGCCCTCCGCCGCCCCCGGGTGAGGCCCGCCGCGACCCTTGCGGCGGGCCTCACCCGTTCACCGGACGGTGACGGTGTCCGGGATCCGGGGCCGGTTCCGACAGGGGATGTACCGCACCATCTGCCGGGCGACGTGCAGAACCACGTCCTCCTGCAGCCGGGCTTCGGAGGCAGTCAGTCGTTCGAGGCGCACCTGCACCTCCAAGGGCAACGCCGCCGCCTGTTCAGGGGGAGCCCCCCGCACCTTGCATGCCATTGCCAGCCGAAGGACGGGGTAGACCTCCGCACTGCGTTGCAGGTACAGCCCGTCTCCCACCGGCTCGTACGGCTCCCGCGGTACGCGGTTGCGCAGCATGTCCAGCGTGAACGGCGCCCAGTGAACCGTCACGCTGAACCGGGCCGTGCTCTTCAGGCTTTGCAGCCCGCACGGCTCTGTGCCGTCCCCGACCGAGGGGGACTCACCCGGTTTCCACCGAACCGCTGTGGAAGACAGCGACTCAGCGGCCTGTGCAACCTGGGTACTGCTGCTGAATGCGGTGAACGGTCCACCACCCATGGCGCGGACAACAGCGCCCACACGGTCACGCCCAAGCAACTCATCGCATCCGGGTGCGGAGGTCGAGAGGGGATTCCTTTCCCCGTCCGGCGCCGTGGCGCAACCACTCAGCGCGGTTACCAGGAACACGGCTCCGGAGAGGGCCCTCAGGCTTGGTCTCCTCCCGTTCACTGCGCCAGTTCCCTGTCCTTGATCGTGCCCCTGCCCTGGTGGTACGACCGGCCGACGTCCTGGTTCAGCTGACCCACCTGCTCGTACCCCATCCCGGACCGCATGGCGTAGCGCTCCGTGGGCCGCACGGCGCTCTTCTCGCCTTCTTCCGTAACGGCTCCGGCCTCAATGATCGCCCGCCCGTCGTTGTTGAACTCGCTGGCTTCCAAGTACTCCAACGTGTGTGTCCCGTAGGCCGTGTTGACGGTGGAGCCGACGGACTCCACGAAGATCGGCACGGCCACGGCCGTGACCACCCCCGCTGCGGGTCCCGCGATCAGCGCCACTCCGGCACCGACAACCACGCCCACCCCGGCGCTGACGCCGTTCTTCCGCCACTCGGCCGCCTGCTCGCCAGCCAGGTTCTTCTCGTCCTCCACGTCCCTGAACTCCTGGCGCACGGCATGCGCTCGCGACTCGTCCAACATGCCATGCAGCTCTGCTGTGTTCTGCGCGAACAGGCTGCCCCGGCCGTGATCGTTCTCCAGCGCCGCCAGGCCGCTCGCCACATACAGCGACTGCGCGGACTTCAGCGTCCCGTAAGCCTCCTCGTGGCCGCCCGCCAGCATGAGGAAGTTCGCGATGTCTGCCTCTCCGAAGGCCGGTTCCGATCCGAGTCTGCTGGAGTCCGCGAAGATGACCTCCCTGTTCGCGTGATCACCACCCCCGACGCCGTAGCTCCCGTAGTTGAACTCGTCGATGTACGCCGCCCCCATGCGGCCGAGGCTGTCCATCATCGCGTCCGGCGGTGGCGTCTCCCGCGTGATGTTGTACCGGTCCATCACCTTCCGCATGATCTCCACCGACTCCGGATCCCGCGGTAGCGCCCCGTGGGCGGAGTCCCACGCCGCGCCCGTGACCGCCGCCTCCAAGGCATGGCCCAGCGCGTCCGGGCCATGGGCCGCTGCGGCGATGCCCTTCTCGCTGCCGGGACTCGCCGAGGATTCCAGCGGCCAATCGAAGTCCGCCCTCGTGAGCTCGTCGAAGTAGCTGTAGCCCAGCTTCCCCGCCGGCTCCACCGCGCCGTCGTCCCGGTACACGGTCGGCGTCGCGTCGGAGAAGAACTGCTTCGCCGCCTCCGGGCTGTGTCCCAGCCCTTCCAGCACACTGGCCAAGGGGTCGTACCCGTTGCCCGTACCGCCCCGCGGGTTGAAGCCGAGGTCGCTGTCCTCACCCAAGGCCCCGGGGGTCGCCAGCTCGAAGAGGTGCGGGCTCCGATGATGCAGCTGCGTCACGTGCTCGGCGATCGGCAGCAGGAAGCGCGGGTCGTACTCCCCGTGCCGCAGCAGCCCGCCCAGGACCTGGTAGCCGAGCGGCTGCACGGGTCCCAGCGGGTTCACCGCGACCGGCTGCGTGCCCAGCCGCCGGAACTCCTCTCCCCAGCCGGCCGGCAGACTCACCCGGCTGTCCGGATCCGTCGCCGTGGCCAGCGCGAGGCCCATCCCCTCCTGCAGCCGCCGGGTGAGCGCCAGCCGGCTCGCGTCGTCGCCCTCCGTGCCGTCCAGGGACATCCGGCCGTAGAACTCCAACACCTCCTCCGGCTTCCCGAAGGACCGGTAGAACCCGGTCGCGAACTCCGCGTCGCCGACGTTCCCCTCCAGGATCAGGTCCAGCTCCCGCAGCCGCGCCTCGCTCAGCGTCTCCCCCCGCCCGGCCAGGGCCCGTGCGTGCGCGACCAGACGCGCGGCCCGCTCGACCTCGACCTGGTCGACGGTGACGTACCGCCCGTCGGCGTCGTGCGGGTCCCCGCCGTGGATCCGGGCGAGCGCCGCGGCGACGTTCTCGTCCAGCTCCGCCGCCACGTCACGGATCCGGTTGATCTCCGCCTCCAGCGCCTTCCTCCTCGCCTCCCGCGAGGTCTCAGGCTGGACGGCGACGGCGACACCCGCCGCGTCCGCCGCGTCCGCCACGGCGGCGAACCGGCAGCGGGCCCTGCCCCCGCTCGCCTCGCCGACGATCAGGCCCAGCCGCGTCGCCTCGTCCACGGCGGCACGCATCCGCGTCTGGCAGCCGGACAGCTCGGCGTGCGCGTCGCTCAGAGCCCGGTGCACGCCGCGGGCCTCGCCGTACAGGTCGCCGATCTCCTTCACCGTCATCCCGACGAACTCCCGGGACACGGTCGCGTTCACCCCCGCCCAACGCGCGGCCTCCGCCTTCGCCTTCAGGCCCTTCCGCGCCTGTTCCCGCAGTGCCTTCAGACCGGCGGCCGTCCGCTTCCAGTCGTCGGCGGCGTCCGCCAGCACGCCCAGGTCGACCTGGTACAGGTCGGAGAACGACAGCCCCATGACCTACGGCCCCGTCCGTCTCTACCTGAAGTACGTCGCGAGCACCGACACCGGTACCGCGGAGGACCCGTCCGGCCCGGTCAGCACGGCCGCGATCTCCGCGTCGTCCCGGGCATGGGACTTCCTGCTGTGGTCGAGGTGGTTCGAGATGTGCGCCGCCGCCTGCAGCACGGTCCGCACCTGCGCCGACCAGGTCTCCAGCGTGGTCGCCAGCGCGCCGCCCGTCGCGAAGCCGGAGGCCCTCAGCACCGTGGCCGCCCGCCAGGTCACCCCCTCACCGTCCGCACCGTCGCACCCGACGTCGGCGACCCCGCGCAGGCCCTCGTGCAGCACGAACGCCTCGTGCCCGACCGCGCCGAGGTCGTCCTGGTGCACCCGGAGGTCGGAGCCGTCCCGCCCCTGCCGTGCGGCCGCCTCCCCCTTGAGCCGCTCCCACTCGCTCCAGGCCATGTCCTGCCCCGTTCCACCCCTGCCCGCGCGAAGCCCCTGCTTCGGTGGAGGCAGCAGATCAGCTTGGGGCACCTCGTGTCAAAGGGTGCGAACAAGACATATGGACCGATGGTGCGATCAGAGTCAACTTCTCCGCACCGCAGGCCGACTGTCGGCGCCGCCCTCTACAGTCCGACCCCATGGCCAGCCTTCCCAACGCCCTCGTGAACCCGCCCGCCTCCCTCCGGCTGCCGCCCGGCCGTCTCGTCGACACGACCGTCGACGGCCCCTGGCACGAGCCGCTGCTCTGGTACGGCGACGCGCCCGCCGCCGTCGGCGACTGGGCGTCGCTCCGGGCCACCGGGCGCCCCCTCGGCCTCCTGCCGGTCCTCCTGGACGTCGGCACGGGGCACGGCGAGCCCGCCGGCTGGGGGCTCGACCCCGCCGGCACGACGTACCCCGGCGACCACGACCCCGCCGCCGTCCTCGACGACCACTGGTCCGGCTACCAGGAGTACGCGAACCTGGTCGGCCCCGACGAGGCGGGCGTGCGGGCCGACGCCTGGCAGGGCCTGGCCCCCGCCGCCGCGCCCCGCACCGATCCGGACCGCGACGCCGCCGACACCGCGGACGTCGTCGTCGAGGGGGTCCCCTGGCTGAAGGACGTGCGACCGGCCCTCGTCCCGGCGCGCCGCAGCGCCGACATACCCGCGGCCATCGGCTGGAGCGGCCCGCTGAACCACGAGGGGGACGTGGCCCGCCTCTGCGCCGTCCTGCGCTCCTGGGAGGACCGCTTCGGCGCCCGCGTCCTCGCCCTCACCTTCGACCAGCTGGTCCTCTCCGTCGCCTCCCCGCCGGGCACCCAGGAGCACGCGGAGGCGGTGGCCGCCGAGCACTACGCGTTCTGCCCCGACAACATCGACCAGGGCATCTCCCCCCTGAAGAGCTACGCGGAGCGAGCAGTCCTGAACACCCACCTCTGGACCTTCTGGTGGGACTGAGCGGCCGTTGCAGGTGAGTCCCGGACGTGTCGCCCCCCGCAGCACGTCCGGGACTCACCTGCGCACTACACCGGCCTCGGGGCGTGCTCCCGCAGGGCGGCGGCCTCCTCCAGGAGGGTCCAGCCGTCGGCTGTCGTCTCGCCCGGCACGTCCGGCTGCCAGCCGCGGGTCAGCGCCACCTGGAGCAGGGCGCGCACGGCGCCGGGCTCGTGCAGGTTGAGGCCGGCGCCCCGGACGAAGCCGACGTCGCCGGAGCCGGTGAAGCCGCCGCCGGGGACGTAGCGGCCGGGGCCCTGGTCGAAGACGACGCGGAAGCGGCTGACGGCCCGCTCGCCCGGGCGGTACGTCAGCGTGAGCGTCTGGCGGCAGTCCACGGGCGGCCCGCCGTTCGGCCGCCGGTGACTGTGGCTGTGCGTCCACCGGTACTCGCGCCCCTCGGCGACCAGACGGCGCGGCGCGTGCGCCTTACGCGGCATGGCACCGGGCGTGACGGCCGACGCCTCGGGCCGCGCGGAGTCCGGGCCTCCCCGACCGCCCCGGCCCGCTCACAGCTTGCGGCCCACGGCGCCGTGGACGCTGATGTCCTCGTCGGTGACGTCGTTGATGTCGGCGTACCGCAGCCGGTCCACCGGCTCCATGGCCGCCAGCAGCTCCGGGGCCGGCGGCTCGGGCACCGGGGCCGCGCCGTCGGGGCGCCAGCGGTGCACGGGGACGATGCCCGGTTCCTCGACCACCAGCCCGTTGCCGTCGAAGAAGCGCCCGACACCGGCCTCGTCCCGCAGGACGAAGGTCATGCCGCGCTCCCGCATGGTCCGCTGGACGGGCAGGATCCGCTCCGGGTTCCGGTCGTGGCCCAGGTGGCTGAGCACCATCCGGCTGCCGGAGGGCAGCGCGTCCGTCAGCCGCTTCACCGTGCCGTACGCGTCGGCGTCCTCGACGAAGTGCAGGACGGCGGCGAGGACCAGGACGACGGGGCGGTCGAGGTCGAGGGTGGCGGAGGCCTGTTCGAGGAGGGCGTCGGCCGCCCGCAGGTCGCCCTCGACGTAGGCGGTGCGGCCCTCGGGACTGCTGGTCAGCAGGGCCCGGGCGTGCGCCAGGACGATCGGGTCGTTGTCGGCGTACACGACGCGTGCGGACGGCACGAACCGCTGGGCGATCTGGTGCACGTTCTCCTGCGTGGGCAGGCCCGAACCGATGTCCAGGAACTGGTCCATGCCCTCGTCGCGGGCCAGCGAGGTGACGGCGCGGCGCAGGAAGTCCCGGTTGTGGCGGACGTCGAGGTAGCCCCGGGGGTTGACCCGGGCGGCGGCCGCGGCCGCGGCGCGGTCCACCTCGTAGTGGTCCTTGCCGCCCAGCAGCAGGTCGTAGACCCGCGCCGGGTGCGGCCTGCTGGTGTCGATCCTGCGCCACACGTCGTCGTCGGACATGGAACGTCCCCTCCCCCGAGGCATGCCGTGCCGGTTCCGGTCGACAACCTAGCGGGACGGGGGCGCGGGGCGCGGGGCGTCTTTCCGCCAAGATCGGGGCGGACCTGCCGCAGGTCCGTCCCGTTCCGTTCCGCCCCGTCCCGTTCCGCCAGGTGGTGGGTCAGCGCAGCATGCGCGCGGCCTCCACCGCCCAGTACGTGAGGATGTTCTGCGCGCCGGCCCGCTTGATGCCGGTCAGGGTCTCCAGAATCGCCTTGTCGCGGTCGACCCAGCCCTTCTCGGCCGCCGCCTCGACCATCGAGTACTCGCCGGAGATCTGGTAGGCCGCCACCGGCACGTCCACCGCGTCGGCGACCCGCGCCAGGATGTCCAGGTAGGGGCCGGCCGGCTTGACCATGACCATGTCCGCCCCCTCCTCCAGGTCGAGCGCCAGCTCGCGCAGCGACTCGCGGATGTTGGCGGGGTCCTGCTGGTACGTCTTGCGGTCGCCCTGGAGGGACGAGCCGACGGCCTCACGGAAGGGGCCGTAGAAGGCGGAGGAGTACTTGGCGGTGTAGGCGAGGATCGACACGTCCTCCCGCCCGATCTGGTCCAGCGCGTCGCGGACGACGCCGATCTGGCCGTCCATCATGCCGCTGGGGCCCACGACGTGGGCGCCGGCGTCCGCCTGGACCTGTGCCATCTCCGCGTACCGCTCCAGCGTGGCGTCGTTGTCCACCCGGCCCTCGGCGTCCAGCACGCCGCAGTGACCGTGGTCGGTGAACTCGTCCAGGCACAGGTCCGACATGACGATCAGGTCGTCGCCCACCTCGGCCCGCACGTCGCGCAGGGCGACCTGAAGGATGCCGTCCGGGTCGGTGCCGCAGGTGCCGAGGGCGTCCTTCTTCTCGTCCGCGGGGACGCCGAAGAGCATGATCCCGGAGATCCCGGCCTCCACCGCCTCCGCGGCGGCCTTCTTCAGGGTCTCCCGGGTGTGCTGGAAGACCCCCGGCATCGAGCTGATCGGCACCGGCTCGCTCACGCCCTCCCGCACGAAGGCGGGGAGGATGAAGTCGGCCGGGTGCAGCCGGGTCTCGGCCACCATGCGCCGCATCACGGGGGTCGTACGCAGCCGCCGCGGCCGCGTACCGGGGAAGGATCCGTACGTCGTCATACCCACCACGCTACGCCCGCGGACGGGCACGTCTTGCCGACGCCCGGTCGGTCCGCCGCCGGGGCGGGAACCCCGGGTGGCGCGGGTGACGTCCCAGGGGACGGACCCGGCGGCCACCACGGGGAGTGCCCGACATGGCGACGACACACCACTCGCGGCAGGAGGGCCCACCGGAGATGTCCCTCCGGCGCTGGACCGCCCTGCTGCTCCCGCCCGTCACCGCCCTCGCGGTGTACGCGTGGGCGTACTGGTTCTACTCGTCGAGCGGACTGCCCCTGTCCGTGGGCATGGCGGTGGGCGGCGCCGTGACGGTCGCGGCGCTGATCGCCTACACGGCACTGGTGAGGGGCGTGGGCTGCTTCTTCGGGGTGCTCCTGACCGCGCTCGCGCTGTTCGCCGTCGTCACCGCGGCCGAGCGCGTCACTCCGCGCGCGGTGGCCGTCGACTGCGAGGTGACGGAGGCGACGGGCGGCTCCCGGGAACCGGGCACCGACGGTCCCGCCGTACCGGGCCGGTCCGTCCTCACCCTCGACTGCCCGGGCGGTCACCCCGCGCAGATCACCACCGCGCGGGAGTACCGGGCGAAGGACCGGGTGCGGGTCTCCCACGACCCCGAACGCCGGGTCTCACCGAAGGCCGAGGGCGAACCGGCGCCCTGGTTCATCGGCGTCCTCGCGCTGCTGATGCTCGCCGTCTCCTCGGTGATCGCCCGCTACGACGGCGGCCGGACGGAGGCCCCCACCCCCCGGCGCCGCCGGTGAGGCGGGCGGGGGAGGCGGTGTCGCATGCCGCCCGCCCGGGGGACGCCCACGGTTGGGCGGGAGTTCGCCGTCGGCTCATCTCCGGCGCGCACGATCCGATGCATGACACACACATCTCGCGTCAGGTGCACCGCCCACGCCCTGGCCACCATCGCCGTACTGGCGGGCGCGACGGCCACCGCCGCCGCGACGACCCCCGGTACCGCCCACGCCACCGCGTCGCACCGGCAGGACTCCTCCCGCGTCCCCTTCACTGCGGCGGAGGTCACCGCACGGGAGGACGGCTCGTACCGGATCACCTGGCAGGCGCCCGGCGTGCACCGCGTCACCGTCCGCGCGGACGGCCGCACCGTCGCCACCGGCGGTTCCACCGGCTCCGTGACCGTCCGCGGTCTGCCCGCCGCCGACCGGCAGTGGTTCGACCTGGTGCCGGAACGGGGCGGGCCGCTCCGTCTCGCCGACCGGCTGGTGCGGCTCGACGGCGCCGTCAACTTCCGTGACGCGGGCGGCTACCGCACGGCCGACGGCCACTGGGTGAAGATGGGCGTCGTCTACCGCTCGGACTCCCTGGAGCACCTGACGGACACCGATCTGGCCAAACTGGCCCGGCTGGGTCTGCGCGTCGACTACGACCTGCGCACCACGTCCGAGCGGACGGCCGCTCCGGACCGGCTTCCCGCCCGGGTGCGGTACGTGGTGGCCGACGTCATGGGCGGCACGGACGGCGCCGGCGCCGGCTTCGAACTGCCGGCCACCGCCGAGCAGGCCGAGCAGTTCATGATCGACGGCGAGAGGAACATGGTCGGCGGGGCCACCGCACGGGCGGCGTACACCACCGTCCTCGGCGGGATCACCGCCGACGCGGGCGGCTCGCTCTACCACTGCACGGCCGGCAAGGACCGCACCGGCTGGGCGAGCGCCGCCCTGCTCACCGCCCTGGGCGTGCCCCGCGGCACGGTCATGCGGGACTACCTGGCCTCGAACGACTACCGCGCCGAGGCGAACGCGGCGACGCTGGCGGCCCTCCCGCCGGAGCAGGCGGCGGTCTACAAGCCGCTCCTGGACGTCCGCGCCTCCTACCTCAACGCCGGTTTCCAGGAGGTGGAGGACGTGTACGGCTCCTTCACCCGGTACGAGAAGCAGGCCCTCGGCCTCGACGCGCGGGACGTCAGGAGGCTCAGGGCCCAGCTCCTCGTCGGCTGAGGCCGTGCGGCCCGCCGGGCAGCGGGTCACCAGGCCAGCGCCTGGTCCATCTCCTGCTGCCAGTAGGTGACCGTGTGGGTGCTGTCGACGTACACGCCGCCCGCGGGCAGCGACACGGTGGCGGCGCCGGAGCTCGCGCCGCCGGAGCGCCCGGCGAAGGTGACCGTCACCTTGCGGGCGGTGCGGCCGCCCTCGCCCTCGCCGGTGGCCGCCGCGGTCATCACCCCGGCGTAGGCGGCCTCCCCCGGCTCGAGGGTCACCACCGCCTGGGGCCGGCTGTCGTCCAGCACCGGAACGGCCGCCTGCGCGTCGTCGAACCGCAGGAACGGCGCGTGGTAGGCGAGGCAGGGGGCGTCGCCGGTGTTGACGGCGGTGATCAGGACGTGGTTGATCGGGCGGGAGACGGTGGTGACGCGGATCTTGGTGTTGGCGGCGGTGCAGGTCACCAGGGCGGTACCGGAACCGGAGCCACCGGAACCGGAGCCACCGCTGCCGGAGCCGCCGGTGGAGCCCCCCGTGGAGCCTCCGGTGGAGCCGCCCCGGTCCGAACCCTGGTTTCCGGCGGAGCCGGTTGAGGCGCCGTCGCCCTTGCCCGTGGTGGAGGCGCCGCCGGTCGACTTCTCCGTGCCGGCCGGCTTCGTTTCCGTGCCGGCGTCCGGGCTGCCGGCGGAGGCGGCGGGACGCGAGCCCTCCGGGGAGGGAGCGGGGGAGCCGCCGTCCGAACCGCTGTCGCAGGCGGTGAGCGAGAAGGCGGCGAACGCGGCGGTCGCGACGGTGAGGACACGGACACGGGGGCGGCGGAAGGTGGAGACACGCATGGCGAAATACCTCTCAAGGCGGTGGAGTTCGGCAGCCGCTCGACCGGTCGGGCCGAGCGGCGTGCTTGGATGACCACAGTTTGTGGGCGGATTCGTCCCACCGGCGCCGATGCCGGGGCGTACGGGACGCTGGAACGTTCCCGACGCCCTGACCAGCCAGAACGCGGTCGCCTGGAACGCCCGGACGGGACGTCCCGGACGACGGACGAGGGGGAGAGGGACAGTGACGGGGGCAGAGGACACCGCGGAGTTCGCGCGGCGGCTGCGGGAACTGAAGGACCGTTCGGGGCGCAGCTACGGCATGCTCGCCAAGCGGCTCCACATGAGCACGTCGACGCTGCACCGGTACTGCAACGGGGACGCGGTGCCGGCGGAGTACGCGCCGGTCGAGCGGTTCGCCCGCGTGTGCGGGGCGTCCACGGAGGAGCTGGTGAGCCTCCACCGGGCCTGGGTCCTCGCCGACGCCGCGCGCAGACGTCCGGCCCCTGCCGCGGGGAGCGCGGCGGCGGATGGTGCGACGCCGGCGAGTGGCTCGGCGGGGGGCGGCGGTGCCGTCGGTGACGCCCGTGAGGCGCGCCCAGCCGCGCAGGCCGCCTCCGGGTCCGCGCCGGCCGGCGCGGCTTCCGCCACGGAGGCCGATCGGGCGAACGGCGCCCCTTCGGCAGTGGCCCCGGCCACGGGCACCCCGGCAGAGCACGCCTCCGCCGCGGGCACCCCGGCGGCGAACGCCCCGGCACCGGGCGACCCGACACCGAAGGACGCACCGGCTCCGGACGCCCTGACGCCGGGCACTCACCCGTTGGACACCCCCGCGGAGGCTCCCCCCACGGGCTCCGTCCGCGCGCACTCCCCGGCGGCCGACCAGGCCGGAACGGCGGTCGCCGCCGGCAGCCCGCCGAAGGCCGGGGCCGAGGCAGGAGCGGGGGCAGGAGCGGGGGCAGGAGCAGGAGCCGGGGCCGAGGCAGGAGCCGGGGCCGAGGCAGGAGCCGGGGCTGGGGCCGGGGCCGGGGCAGTGGCCGGGCCGGAAGCCGGGGCGACCCCCGGGCCCGGCACCCGCACCCCCCACTCCCCCGCCCGCCGACGCCTGCTCGTCGGCTCCGCCGTCGCCGCCGTGGCCGCCGTGGTCCTCACCGGCACCCTGATCGCCCGTCACGGGGCGGACGACGACCACGCCCCGGACCGCACCGCCGCCGGCGCGGCCGCGTCCGACAAGGACCCCGCCCCCACGCCCGCCTCCTCCGAAGACCCGGCCTCCCCCTCTCCCTCGGTGTCGGCGAGCAAGGCGAAGGAGGACGAGCCGGAGGCGCCCACTCCGCTCCCCGACGCCTCCGCCGCCCCGCAGTTCACCGGTACGCCGCTCACCATCTCCACCCGCCCCTACGTGTGGGAGAGCCCCTGCAGCCAGCACTACCTGGTGAACCGGCCGCCCGCCGAGCTGGGCCCGCCGCCCACCGAGCCGGACGCGCCCGGGTGGGTGGCCGCCATGGGCGCCGTCTCCGCGCGCGACCAGATGGTCGCGCTGACCTTCCAGGCGAAGGGCGACCGGACCGTCGTCCTCGACGCGATCCACGTCCGCGTCCTCAGGTCCGCCGACCCGCTGCCCTGGAACGACTACGCCATGGGCGTCGGCTGCGGCGGCAACGTCGCCACCAAGTCCTTCGACGTCCGCCTCGACGACCCGCGCCCGGCCGCACGGCCACAGGGGGGTCAGGGCGCGTTCCCCTACAAGGTGAGCGCCGCCGAGCCGCTGGTCGTGTACGTCACCGCGCACGCCTCGGCCCACGACGTGAGCTGGGCGCTGGACCTGGAGTGGTCCAGCGGCGGCCGTTCGGGGACGGTCCGCGTCGACGACCACGGGCGCCCGTTCCGTACCAGCGGCAGCTCCGGCCGCCCCCGGTACGAATATCCGCTGGGCGCCACCGCCTGGAACAGCCCCCTCGCATGACGCAGGATGTGCCGTGTGGGGGAACCGAGTTGACGTCGACGAGTTGCTGCGCCGCGCCGGGCTGGAGGTGGTCGCTCCGTCACGCCACGGCGCCCCGCCTCCGGTCCTGCCACCGCTCCTGCCGGTGCCTGCCGCCTGGCAGGCGGCGACCGACGGCGAGGTCGCCCCTTCGGCGGAGATCCTCGCCGACCGCCATGCCGAAATAAACGCCGCCTGGCGCGAACTCGCCTCGACGCCCGCCGCCGGCCCCGCCGACACGTCGGACCCCGGACCGGCTGCGGACGCTTCGGACCCGGGTCGGCCACGGACGCGGCGGCCCCCGGTTCCCCGTCCGGACCGGCCGAGTTCCTCGTCCAGGTGACCGGCCTCCGGAGCAGCGCCCCCCGCACCTGCGCCCACCCGCACCACGCCAACCGACTTCTCGACCCGGATCCCGATCCCGGCCCCTGGATCCGGCTGCCCGCCCGGGTGCTGGCCCGCCTCCTGCGTGATCCCCGCACCGCCGCGCGCCCGGTCGGTCACCCGGGCGTCCCCGCGGCGGTCCGCCGCCGCATGGCCGGGATCGTCGAGCTCGCCCTGGGCGCCGGCTGACGAGCCGCTCAGCCGGCGCCCTCCGCGCGGGCGCCCTCCACACCGGCGCCCTCCGCGCCAGCACCCTCCGCGCGGGCGACCACCGCCTCCTCCGCACCCGCGAGGATCGCGTCCACCGTCTCCTCCACGGTGAGCCGGGAGGTGTCCAGCCACAGCCCGAGCCGCGGCGTGTCCTCCCGCAGCGCGCGGACGAAGCCGTCCACCGCCCAGCCGCCGGCGTAGCCGTTCTTCGCCCGGCCCGCCTCCCGCTCGCGCACCGCCTCCGCCGACGGGGCGAGCGCCACCACGTACAGCGGACGGCTCCGCACCCGCGCGACGAACCGCGGCAGGTCGTCCCCCAGCAGGATGTCCTGCACCACCGCCGTGAACCCGGCGCCCGCGTACTCGTCGGCCACCGTGGCGGCGAGCCGCTGACGCAGGTCGAGCTGGGCGAGCGCGCCGGGGGCGAGGTCCGGCGTCATCTCCTCACGCCCGGAGACCACCATCCGCCGGAACACGTCACCCCGCACGTGCGCCGCCCTCGGCAGCCGCGCGGCCAGAGCCTCGGCGACGGTGGACTTCCCCGCGGCCATCACCCCCGTGACGACCACGACGGAGCCCGGCGGCGGGCCGGAGGCCCCGGCCGTCACTCGCGCACCAGGCAGAACGGGTGCCCCACCGGGTCCGCGTAGACGCGCCAGCCGCGCCCCGGGTCGCCCGCCTCGAGCAGCGTGCCGCCCAGCTCCAGCACCTTCGCCTCGGCGGCGTCGAGGTCGGGGACGCCGAGGTCGAGGTGGTACTGCTGCGGGCGGGACGGGTCCGGCCAGGCGGGCGGCCGGAGGTCGGGGGCCTGCTGGAAGGCGAGGACCGGGCCGCCCGGCGTGTGCAGGGTGGACCACGCCTGGTCGGTGGACCAGCGGGGATCCTTGCGGTCCACCTCCCCGCCGAGCAGCTCCCGGTAGAAGGCCGCGAGTTCACGCGGTCGCGGGCAGTCGATGACGAAGCACTGCAAGGTCGCGATCATGCGCCGAGCCTAGGGATCACGCCGAGGTGAAGGCGAGCGAAATGCCGAGGGCGACGAGAACGGCGCCGATGGTCCGGTTCAGCGGGACCTGACGCCTCAGCAGCCGCGCCCGCAGCGCCGGCGCCGACAGCACGCCCGCGACCAGGGAGAACCACACCAGGTGGGCGACCGAGATGAACAGGCCGTAGCCCGCCTGCCGCAGCAGCGGGGTGCCCGCGTGCACCACCTGCGTCCAGGTGGACACGATGAACAGCATGGTCTTCGGGTTGAGCGCGTTGGTGAGGAACCCGGTGCGCAGGGCCGCGCCGTGCGACAGCGGCTCGCCCACCTCGCCCGAGGTGTCCACCTCGACCCGGGAGCGGAAGGTCTTCCAGCCGATCCACACCAGGTAGCAGGCGCCGGCGATCCGCACCGCGGTGAACAGCGCCGGCGTCCCGGAGAGCAGCAGCCCGACGCCCAGCATGGTGTAGGAGACATGGACCAGGACGCCCAGGCTGATCCCCAGCGCGGCCAGCAGACCCGCCGTGCGCCCGTACAGGTAGCTGTTCCGGACGATCATGGCGAAGTCGGCGCCCGGGCTGATCACCGCGAGCACGGTGATGACGGCCACGGCCAGCACCTCGGCCACCAGGCACCTCCGGGGAAGAACGGCCGCGAGCGGCCGGGAACGGCTGGGGAACGCGAGAAGACTACGGCGAGCCCCCGGGGCGGCAGGAGCGCGGGTGACCTCCGGGCCCCGGCGACTGCCGCGGCCCCCGCGGCCATTGCGACCCCTGCGACCCCGGCGACCGCCGCGGCTCCCGCGGCCCCGGCGGCAGGGGGACGCCGGGACGTGCGAGCGACTACCGCCCCCGCGACGGGGAAGGCGGGGGCGGGGAAGCACCGCGCCCCCGCACCCGGGACCCGGGTGCGGGGGCATGGCAGGACGGACCTGCCGTCAGCTGGTCGTGGCCCTCCGGCGACGCGCGCCGGGACGCCGCTCGGACGGCCGGGTGACCGGGTCGCCCGCCGCCAGCGCGGCCTCACGCCGCTTCGCGCCGAACTCGGCGAGCGCCGCCGCCAGCTTGGTGACCGACGGCTCCGGGGCCATCACGTCGACCCGCAGACCGTGCTCCTCCGCCGTCTTGGCGGTGGCCGGGCCGATACAGGCGATCACCGTCACGTTGTGCGGCTTGCCGGCGATGCCGACCAGGTTCCGCACCGTGGACGACGAGGTGAACAGCACCGCGTCGAAGCCGCCGCCCTTGATCGCCTCACGGGTCTCCGCCGGAGGCGGCGAGGCGCGCACGGTGCGGTACGCCGTGACGTCGTCGACCTCCCAGCCCAGCTCGATCAGCCCGGCGACCAGGGTCTCCGTGGCGATGTCGGCGCGCGGCAGGAAGACGCGGTCGATCGGGTCGAAGACCGGGTCGTACGGCGGCCAGTCCTCCAGCAGACCGGCGGCCGACTGCTCGCCGCTGGGTACCAGGTCCGGCTTCACGCCGAAGGCGATCAGCGCCTTGGCGGTCTGCTCGCCCACGGCCGCGACCTTGATGCCCGCGAAGGCGCGCGCGTCCAGGCCGTACTCCTCGAACTTCTCCCGGACCGCCTTGACGGCGTTGACCGAGGTGAAGGCGATCCACTCGTAGCGGCCGGTGACCAGGCCCTTGACCGCGCGCTCCATCTGCTGCGGGGTGCGCGGCGGCTCCACGGCGATGGTCGGCACCTCGTGCGGCACCGCGCCGTAGGAACGGAGCTGGTCGGAGAGCGAGACCGCCTGCTCCTTGGTACGCGGCACCAGGACCTTCCAGCCGAACAGCGGCTTGGACTCGAACCAGGACAGCTGATCACGGCGGTCCCCCGCGGCGGCGCGCTCGCCGACCACGGCTATGACGGCCTGGCCGCCGTCCGCGGAGGGCAGCACCTTGCCCTGCTTGAAGACCTGCGCGATGGTGCCCAGCGTCGCCGTCCAGCTGCGCTGGCGGGTCGTGGTGCCGGCCACCGTCACGGTGAGCGGGGTGTCCGGCTTGCGGCCGGCCGAGACCAGCTCCGCCGCGGTCGCCGCGACGCCGTCCAGCGTGGTGGAGACGACCACGGTGCCGTCGGAGGCGCCGAGCTCGGTCCAGCAGCGGGCGTTGGCGGTGCGGGCGTCGACGAACCGCACGTCCGCGCCGTCCGCGTCGCGCAGCGGCACACCGGCGTACGCGGGCACGCCCACGGCCGAGGCGATGCCGGGCACCACCTCGAACCGCACGCCCTCGGCGGCGCAGGCGAGCATCTCGCGCGCCGCGTCGGAGTCGAGGCCGGGGTCGCCCGTGACGGCACGGACCACCCGCCTGCCGGAGCGTACGGCCGCCATGACAAGATGAACGGCATCACGTTCCGCCGGAACGGCAACGGTTGTTGACGTGCCGTCAACCACCGTGAGCTGCGGCGTGTCCGTGTCCGCGCCGGTGCTCTCCAGGACGGCGCCCGGCCTGGCGTGTGTGCGCACCACGTCCAGCACGTCGGGTTCGCCGACGAGGACGTCCGCACTCGCCAGCGCCTCGACGGCGCGCAGCGTGAGCAGTCCCGGATCGCCGGGGCCGGCACCCAGGAAGGTGACGTGCCCCTGATCGGGAACCGCGGGAAGGGTGGTGGGGCTCACTGTGCTCGCTCCCCCATCAGACCGGCCGCGCCCCGGGCAAGCATCTCGGCGGCGAGTTCGCGGCCGAGCGCCATCGCCTGCTCGTGCGTCTCGGGGACGGGACCGGTGGTGGACATCTGCACCGTCCGGGAGCCGTCGGTCGTGCCGACGACGCCCCGCAGGCGCATTTCCTTGACAATCTGCCCGTCCCCCAGAAGGTCGGCCAGGGCACCCACAGGTGCGCTGCAACCGGCCTCCAGGGCGGCGAGCAGTGATCGCTCCGCGGTCACGGCGGCCCGCGTGAGCGGGTCGTCGAGCTGCGAAAGTGCGGCAATCAGCTCCGCGGCGTCCGCGGAGCACTCCACGGCCAGGGCTCCCTGGCCGGGAGCCGGCAGGACGGTGTCGACCGACAGGAGCTCGGTGACCTCGTCCGCGCGGCCGATCCGGTTCAGGCCCGCGGCGGCGAGGACGACGGCGTCGAGGTCCCCGCTCTCCACGAACCCGATGCGGGTGTCGACGTTGCCCCGTATCGGCACCGTCTCCAGCAGCAGCCCGTTGGCCCGCGCGTACGCGTTGAGCTGGGCCTGGCGGCGCGGCGAACCGGTGCCGACGCGGGCGCCGGCCGGCAGGTCGGCCAGCTTGGCCCCACCGGCGGCGACCAGCGCGTCCCGCGGGTCCTCGCGGACCGGTATCGCGGCCAGCGTCAGACCCTCGGCCGGGTAGGTCGGCAGGTCCTTCAGCGAGTGGACCGCGAAGTCCACCTCGCCGCGCAGCAGCGCCTCGCGCAGGGCGGCGACGAACACGCCGGTGCCGCCGATCTGCGTCAGGTGCTCCCGCGAGACGTCGCCGTGCGTGGTGATCTCGACGAGCTCGACGGGCCGGCCGGTGACCCGGCCCACAGCCTCCGCCACGTGCCCGGACTGGGCCATGGCGAGCTTGCTCCGCCGGGTGCCGAGCCTCAAAGCCTTCTCTGTCATGCTCGCCCTCGGTTCTTGGCGTTGGCGTCGATCAGGGTGTTCTGGAGGGTGTCGTCGGCGCTGCGGCCGGCGGCCTTGTCGGCCCGGGAGACGGACGCCACCGTCTCCGGGTCGAGGTCGAACAGGGTGCGCAGCGCGTCCGCGTACCCGGCGCCGCCGGGCTCCGCGGCCAGCTGCTTCACCCGCACGGTCGGCGCGTGCAGCAGCTTGTCCACCACACGCCGGACGGTCTGGGTGATCTCCTGGCGCTGCTTGGCGTCGAGGTCGGGAAGCCGGCCCTCCAGCCGGGCGATCTCGCCAGCCACCACCTCGGCGGCCATGGAGCGCAGCGCCACCACGGTCGGCGTGATGGTCGCCGCCCGCTGGGCGGCGCCGAACGCGGCGACCTCGTCGGCGACGATCCGCCGCACCTGGTCCACGTCGGCGGCCATCGGAGCGTCCGCGGAGGCGTCGGCCAGCGACTCGATGTCCACCAGCCGCACCCCGGCGAGCCGGTGCACGGCGGAGTCCACGTCACGCGGCATCGCCAGGTCCAGGACCGACAGGACCGGCTCGGGGCGGATCGTCTCCACGGCCTCCGGACGACGGCGCTCGGGGATCCGGCCCACCGCGGCGGCGGTCGCGGCCAGCGCGGTCACCAGCTCCGGGTCGGGCTCGGGCCGCACGTCCTGCCCGGTGCGCGCGGCCTCCAGGCGCTCCGCGTCGCCGCGGTCCACCCAGGCGCCGTGCTGCTCCAGCGTGGCGGCGTCCATGCCGGCCACGGCCGCCTCGCCGGAGGCGGGGAAGCCGGCGCCGGGCGCGCCCTGCGGCAGTTCGGTCAGGTCGGCCGGCGCGGCCGCGCCGAGGCCGACGGGGCAGCCGTCGGCGTCCTCGGCCTCGCGGGCGCCGGAAGGCTCCGCCGTGCGCGGTGCGCCGCCGGCGGTGACGTCGGTCGGACCGGCCGGGCGGACCCGGCCCTCGACCGCGGCCGCCACCTGCTGGGCGGTGAGCACCAGGCCGGTGGCGCCGGTGCAGGACACGGCGATGTCGGCCCGGGCGAGCTCCGCGGCGACGGCGTCCATGGTGACCGCGCGGGCGCGGACCGGGGACTCGCCGCCCGCGGTGAGGATCTCCACGAGCCGCTCGGCGCGCTCGACGGTGCGGTTGGCGACCACGATCTCGGCGACCCCGCCGCGCGCCAGCGTGGCGGCGGCCAGCGACGACATCGAACCGGCGCCGATCACCAGCGCCCGCTTGCCGTCCAGCCAGGCCGGCACCTCGGCGCCGTCGGCGAGCTGCTCCAGGCCGAAGGTGACCAGCGACTGGCCGGCCCGGTCGATCCCGGTCTCGGAGTGGGCGCGCTTGCCGACCCGCAGCGCCTGCTGGAACAGGTCGTTGAGCAGCCGGCCGGCGGTGTGCAGCTCCTGCGCCTGGGCCAGGGCGTCCTTGATCTGGGCGAGGATCTGGCCCTCGCCCACGACCATCGAGTCCAGCCCGCACGCCACCGAGTACAGGTGGTGGACGGCGCGGTCCTCGTAGTGCACATAAAGATAAGGAGTGAGTTCCTCGAGCCCCACCCCGCTGTGCCGGGCCAGCAGCGTGGACAGCTCGGCGACACCGGCGTGGAACTTGTCCACGTCGGCGTAGAGCTCGATGCGGTTGCAGGTGGCCAGCACCCCGGCCTCGGCGGCCGGTTCGGCGGCCACCGTGTCCTGCAGCAGCTTGGTCTTCGCCTCCGCGCCCAGCGCGGCGCGCTCCAGCGCGCTGACCGGCGCGCTGCGGTGGCTCAGACCGACGACGAGCAGACTCATGCCGGCATCACGGCGGGGGCTTCCCCGTCGGTGCCCTTCGGGTCCGCCTCGTCCATCGCGGCGGCGGCCGCGGCCGCGCCCTTGACGGCAGGCGGCACCGGCCTGTCGGAGTCGGCGGCGGCGTCCTCGCCGGCCTTGCGCTGCTCGTGGAAGGCGAGGATCTGCAGCTCGATGGAGAGGTCCACCTTGCGCACGTCCACGCCGTCCGGAACGGTCAGCATGGTCGGCGCGAAGTTCAGGATGGACGTCACGCCGGCCCCGACGAGACGGTCGCAGACCTGCTGCGCCGCGCCGGCCGGGGTGGCGATGACGCCGATGGAGACGCCGTTGTCGCGGACGATGTCCTCGAGCGCGTCGGCGTGCTGCACGGGGATCCCGGCGACCGGCTTCCCCGTCATCGCGGGGTCGGCGTCGATCAGCGCCGCGACCCGGAAACCGCGCGAGGCGAAGCCGCCGTAGTTGGCGAGCGCCGCGCCCAGGTTGCCGATGCCGACGATGACCACGGGCCAGTCCTGGGTCAGACCGAGCTCGCGGGAGATCTGGTAGACGAGGTACTCGACGTCGTAGCCGACGCCCCGGGTGCCGTAGGAGCCCAGGTAGGAGAAGTCCTTGCGCAGCTTCGCGGAGTTGACCCCGGCGGCGGCCGCGAGCTCCTCGGAGGAGACGGTCGGCACCGAGCGCTCCGACAGAGCGGTCAGCGCGCGGAGGTACAGCGGAAGCCGGGCGACGGTGGCCTCGGGAATTCCTCGGCTGCGGGTCGCCGGTCGGTGAGTTCGGCCAGTTGCCACGATGCTCCTGCGGGTAGAGCGGGGCTGGGGGCGGCCACACGTCCCCGGACCGCCTCGTCGGATGCAGGCTATGTCTTTGTGAACGTGTGCACAAAGATGGTGTCCGTTTTGCCCCACCGACGTGACCGGGGTCACGCGGCGTTCACGCACGCGCGCGGAACCGGCGGACGGACGTCCGGCTCCCTCACTCGTCGGGGACAAAGCAGCACACGCTCCTCGTTCGATGCACGCCCCCGCAAGCAAATTCGCGGTCAAATCGTAAGCCACACAGCCGGTTCCGCCGAACCGTCACATCTGGCGAATCCGCAGGTCAGCGGCTGATTCCGGGGTCCCGTGAGAGCTATCTCTCCTCAACGGGGCGTCCCTGACCGCCGAGAGGGCGCCGCATTCGTGAAGACGATCACGACCTCGTCACCGTCCGCCCGCCGCCCACGCCTGCGCGTGACCGCTCCGGGGCGCGGGACAATGGCGGACATGAGTGGTCTGGTGACATTGATCGGCAAGCCCGGGTGCCATCTCTGCGAGGACGCGGAGAAGGTGGTGTCCAAGGTCTGCGACGAACTCGGCGTGCGCTGGGAGCAGAAGGACATCACCCAGGACACGGAACTCCACCGCGCCTACTGGGAGCAGATCCCGGTGGTCCTGATCGACGGGCGACAGCACACCTTCTGGCGGGTGGACGAGTCCCGCCTGCGCGCCGCCCTCGCCTGATCCGCCGCACCTCCCGGGCGGACCCGCGCCGTGCGCCGGCGGCGAGCGTGCCGCCGGCGTACGGGAGGGCAGCGCCCTGTGAGGGAGGGCCGCGCGGTGTTCGGTGTTCACAGGACGACAACCTCTCCGCCCCGAACCCGTCCCACGATCTGGATATGCTCACCGCATGGCCGCACTTGGATGGCTCCTCCCCCGAAAGCGCTTCGCCACGGCGCGCAGTGTCCTGGCCGGCGAGGCCGCGGCGGAGGCCGCCCGCAAGTCCTCCGGCGCGCTCGAGCAGGAGGACCGCTTCCCGGTCCTCGGCGACACCAGCGCCGCCGCCTTCTTCGACCTGGACAACACGGTCATGCAGGGCGCGGCCCTGTTCCACTTCGGCCGGGGCCTGTACAAGCGGAAGTTCTTCGACACCAAGGAGCTGCTCCGGTTCGCCTGGCAGCAGGCCTACTTCCGGCTGGCCGGCATCGAGGACCCCGCCCACATGCAGGAGGCCAGCGACGCCGCCCTGTCCATCGTGAAGGGGCACCGCGTCGAGGAACTCGAGATGATCGGCGACGACATCTACGACGAGTACGTGGCCGGCCGCATCTGGAGCGGCACCCGCTCCCTGGCCCAGGCGCACCTCGACGCCGGACAGAAGGTGTGGCTGGTGACGGCCGCCCCGGTGGAGATCGCCCAGACCATCGCCCGCAGGCTCGGCCTGACGGGCGCCCTGGGCACCGTCGCCGAGTCCGTCGACGGCGTCTACACGGGCCGTCTGGTCGGCGAACCCCTGCACGGACCCGCCAAGGCCGAGGCGATCCGCGCCCTCGCCGCCGCCGAGGGCCTGGACCTGACGCGCTGCGCCGCCTACAGCGACTCGTACAACGACATCCCGATGCTCTCGCTGGTCGGCCACCCCTACGCGGTCAATCCCGACCCCCGGCTGCGCAAATACGCACGCGAACGGGAATGGCGACTGCGTGACTACCGCACCGGCCGCAAGGCCGCGATGGTGGGCATCCCTGCGGCCGCCGGAGTCGGCGCGGTCGCGGGCGGAACCGCTGCCGCGCTGGCCCTGCACCGCCGCCGGCGCCTGGTCTGACCGGCGCTTTCCCCCGTCCCTCAGCCCGTCCGACGCCCGACGGCGCCCGGCCCCTCGCGGCCGGCGACGCCGCCGGGCGTCGTCGTGCGCGCCCCTCGCCGCCCTGACGCTCCGCTCACATCGGCCGGAGCCGGACACCGGATGCTCGCAACATGGCCGGATACGGTCGCCAAACGATCTCTCCATGTCATCGAATTCGACCCGAACCGGGCAGGGAAGCGACGTAATCGACGATTTAGGCAACTCGGCGTAGCAGGCCCTGCACGAAGCGTTATTCTCCTCAGACGCAATTCGGTACCTCTCCGTCGCCACGACGGGTGAACGGTTCCGCACTGCACGTGATGGAAGCTCTGCCTCTGGGAGTCCCGTGTACCCACACGTCGGGGTTGACGCCTCGGGCCTGGCTGCGCTCCGCTCAGCGGCCCTGGAGCTGTTGCGCGGCTTCGTCCCCACCGCGTACGCCGTTCCCGCCCTCGCCGCCCCCGCCGGCCCGTGCTACGCCCTCGCCGAGAGCTCGGGCACGGTCGTCCGGAGGGGCCGCGCGGGCGCCACCGCCGCCGCGCCCGCCCGCCGTCCCGCGGCGGACAGCGACAGCGCACGCATGATGGATCTGGTCGAACGCGCCCAGGGAGGCGAGGCCGAGGCCTTCGGGCGGCTGTACGACCAGTACAGCGACACCGTCTACCGCTACATCTACTACCGGGTGAACAGCAGGGCGACCGCCGAGGACCTCACCAGTGAGACCTTCCTGCGCGCCCTGCGCCGGATCGGCACCTTCACCTGGCAGGGCAGGGACTTCGGCGCGTGGCTGGTCACCATCGCGCGCAACCTGGTCGCCGACCATTTCAAGTCCAGCCGTTTCCGTCTCGAGGTGACCACCGGCGAGATGCTCGACGCCAACGAGGTCGAGCGCTCGCCCGAGGACTCCGTCCTGGAGCATCTGTCCAACGCCGCCCTGCTCGACGCCGTCCGAAGGCTCAACCCCCAGCAGCAGGAATGCGTCACGCTCCGTTTTCTGCAGGGGCTCTCGGTCGCCGAGACGGCGCGGGTCATGGGCAAGAACGAGGGCGCCATCAAGACACTGCAGTACCGCGCCGTCCGCACCCTGGCCAGGCTGCTTCCCGACGACGCCCGCTGACCGGGGGGCCGGCCTGCGGCCGCCCCCGGCGGCCGTGTCTCGGGAGGCCACCCTCCGCAATCATCAACTCACTTAAGGTGAAAGGCGGTTGATTCCACCGCCAGTCCGCCCGAAGTCCGTAACCGAAGTGCCCAGCCGCTCGTTGTCCGGGATACAGGCTCCCTGCGGACTCCCCGAGGTCCACGCCGGGAGTCGTCCGTCATGACGAGAGGAGGTGCCGCCAGTGATCGCGAACGTATCGGCGCACCGGCGGGCGAACGCCTTCGCCCAGGCCCTGGAGGAGCTGTCCGACCGGGGCACGGCGGCCGAGCAGCCACAGGGATCGGCGGCACCGGACCCCGCTGCCGCGGAAGACACCGGGCAGGCGGCCATGACGGCCGTCGCCGCGGGTCTCGGCGAACTGCCCAAACCGGAGCTCGACCCCGAGGTGAAGGTCGTCCAGCGCGCCCAACTGGTGGCCGCCATGGAGGCCATGGTCCAGGAGGGCGCCCTGGGCACGGACGCGTCCACGCAGGTCCCCGGCCAACGCTCACCCCGGGCGCGGGGCGCCCACCGGGCGAGCGCCCTGGGAAAGCTCCGGCCGCGTTCCCGCCTGACCAAGGGCCTGGCCGCCGGCGGGCTCAGCGTCGGCGTGGCGGCCAGTGCCTTCGGAGGCGTGGCCGCGGCCAGTTCCGACGCCCTCCCCGGTGACTCCCTCTACGGCCTCAAACGCGGGATCGAGGACTTCCGTCTCGGTCTCGCCGACGACGGCACGGAGCGCGGGGAGATGCTCCTCGACCAGGCCTCCCGGCGCCTCGCGGAGACCCGGCGGCTGATGGAGCGCGGCCGTGGCGGCCATCTGGACCACGAATCGGTGGTCGAGATCCGCCGCACCCTCTCCGGCATGCACGAGGACGCGGTCGAGGGCCACCGCCTGCTCCACGACGCCTACCGGCGCGACCCCGACTCCCTGGCCCCCATCCGGGCGCTCTCCTCCTTCACCGACCGGCACGGCCGGACGTGGCACGAGCTGCGCGGCCGGCTCCCCGTGCAGCTCGGCGACGTGAGCGAGGAGGTGTCGTCGGTCTTCGACGCCATGGAGCAGGACGTCGCCCCGCTGCGGCCCCTGCTGCCCGAGGCGCCCTCACCCGGCGACGACCTGCGGCCGGGCCACGGGACCGGCTCCCGCTCCCCCGGTTCCTCCCCGTCCGGCGAGTCCACCGCCCCGGGCAAGGACAAGGACGAGAAGGGCTCCTCCACCGGCACCGGGGGCGAGCCCGAGGCGTCCCCGTCCTCGGACACCGACGGTCTGCTCGGCGGCGGCACCGGCGGCCTGTTCGATCCGCCGGACGAGGCGGACCAGGGCTCGACCTCCCAGCCGGAGGACGAGGAGGACAGCGGCCACCGGGTCACGCTGCCCCCGCTGCTCCCCGACCTCCTCCCGGGCCTCGGCCTCGGCGGGGACTCGTCGGAGTGACGTCGTGAGGAGGGGGACGTCCGCAGGGCGTCCCCCTCCTCCGCATGCCTGCCGGGGCGGGCCTGCCGGGCCGGTCAGAAGAAGATCGACCGCCGCCGGACCAGCAGCTTGTACAGCGTGTGCTGGATCTCCTCCCGGACCTGGTCGGTCAGGTTGAACATCAGCATCGGGTCGTCCGCCGCCTCGGGCGCGTACCCGTCGGTGGGTATCGGCTCCCCGAACTGGATGGTCCACTTGGTGGGCAGCGGCAGCGCGCCCAGCGGCCCCAGCCAGGGGAAGGTCGGCGTGAGGGGGAAGTACGGCAGCCCCAGCAGGCGGGCCACCGTCCGGGCGTTGCCCACCATCGGATAGGTCTCCTCCGCGCCGACCACCGAGCACGGGATGATCGGCGCCCGCGCCCGCAGCGCCGTGGAGACGAACCCGCCCCGGCCGAACCGCTGCAGCTTGTACCGCTCCCCGAACGGCTTGCCGATGCCCTTGAAGCCCTCCGGCATCACGCCGACCAGTTCGCCCCGCCCCAGCAGCTCGGCCGCGTCCTCGGCGCAGGCCAGGGTGTGACCGAGCTTGCGGGCGATCTCGTTGACGACGGGCAGGGTGAAGACCAGATCGGCGGCCAGCAGCCGCAGGTGACGGCCCGCCGGATGCTTCTCGTGCACGGCGACCTGCATCATCAGGGCGTCCAGCGGGATGGTCCCGGAGTGGTTGGCGACGATCAGCGCCCCGCCCTCGGCGGGGATGTTCTCGATGCCCTTCACCTCGACCCGGAAGTACTTCTCGTACAGCGGGCGCAGCATCGCCATGAGCACCTCGTCGGTGAGCTCGGCGTCGTAGCCGAAGTCGTCGACCTCGTACTCGCCGGTGACCCGCCGCCGCAGGAACGCCAGCCCTTTCGCCAGCCGCCGCTCCAGCCCGCCGCCGCCGTGCGAGGGGTCCTGGCCGCCCGCACCCCCGCGAGGGGCGTCCGCACCCCCGTGGGAGACGCCCTTGCCGCTGCCGGAGGCTCCCTGACCGCTGCCGGGGCTGCCGGGGGCTGCCTCGTCGCCCTGCCCTCCCGCGCCGCGGCCCTGGGCCGGCAGCGGGACCGCGGCTCCGTCGCCGGACCTCGCGCCGCGGGGCGCGGAGCGGCGCCTGGCGCGGTCGTCGTCGAACGGTATGACCTTCGCGTCCGCCATGGTGACTGTGCTCCTTACGTCTACCGCTCGGCCTGGGTGCTGGTGTCCGGCGCCACGCGCCGGGCGATCCGGTCGACGGCCGCGGCGAGCGCGGCGGGCGGCAGGAGCCCGGGCCCGGCGGCCGAGGCGAAGTCCGCGAACGTCTCCGCCGTGCTGTGGCGCGGCTCGAAGCCGAGGATCTCGCGCATCTCGTGGGTGTCGACGACCCTGCCGTGGGTGAGCAGCCGGATCTGCTCGGGGGAGAAGTCGGAGAGCCCCAGGGTCCGCAGCAGCGACCCGGTCAGGGTGACCGCGGGCAGCAGCACCGGCGCCGTCGGCCGTCCCATCCGCCGCGCGCACTGCGACAGCGTCAGCACGCCGTCCCCCGCGATGTTGAAGGTGCCACTGTTCAGCGTCCCGCGCTCGGGCTCCCGGGAGGCCCGCAGCAGGACCTCGGTGACGTCGTCCTCGTGGACGAACTGCAGCCGGGGATCGTAGCCGAGCACGGTCGGCAGCACCGGCAGACGGAAGTAGGAGGCGAGCGGGGTGTCCACGCCCGGCCCGAGGATGTTGGCGAACCGCAGCACGCAGACCGCCGCGTCCGGCCGCCGCCGGGAGAAGCCCCGGACGTAGCCCTCGACCTCGACGGCGTCCTTGGCGAAGCCGCCGCTGGGCAGCACCTTCGGCGTCGTCGCCTCGTCGAACACCGCGGGGTCGCGGGAGGCGGAACCGTAGACGGTGGTGCTGGACTTCACCACCAGCCGCCGCAGCGTCGGCGACTGCTGGCAGGCGCCCAGCAGCTGCATGGTGCCGATGACGTTGGTCTCCTTCACCGAGGACCGCCCGCCACCGGCCAACGCCGTCCCGGTGACGTCGAGATGGACCACGGTGTCCACGGCGTGCTCGGCCAGCACCCGGCCGATCGCCGGCTGGCGGATGTCCGCGCGCACGAACAGCGCCTCGCCCAGGTCGTGCTCCGGGGTGACGGCGTCCACCGCCACCACCCGGGCCACGTCCGGGTCCTGCAGCACCCGGCGCACGAAGTGGCTCCCCAGCCGCCGGGCCGCCCCGGTCACCAGCACGATCCTGCCCAAGACCAGCGCCCTCCCGTCGTCCGCGCGGGCTCCCTCCCGGCGGTATGCGACAACTTAGCCGCTCCGTGTTGCGCGGGTATGGCTGTCACGCTGCCACCGCCCTCCACCCACGCCTCCCACACGTCTGCCCCACGGAGCCGACCACAGCACCGCGGGAACGTCTGTGGCCCCCCACCGAACCGGTGGGGGGCCACAGACGTACGCTTCGCGCGGCGTGTGCCGCGTCGCGTTACTTCTTGTTGCGACGCTGGACGCGCGTGCGCTTGAGCAGCTTGCGGTGCTTCTTCTTGGCCATCCGCTTGCGCCGCTTCTTGATAACAGAGCCCACGACTTACCCTCGCTCACTTCTCATCACTCGGCGTTGGGCGCCATGGGCCCATACGACCTTCGAGGGGAAAGCCTACCTTCCCCCGGCCATGAGGTCGTAATCGAGGGGCTGCGCGACGGCCCGGGAGAGCCCCGGACCGCCGCGAGCGACTGCCTCAGGCCGTCTCCACCCCCACATAGCTCTCGCGAAGGTACTCGTGAACCGCTTGCTCCGGGACCCGGAACGACCGTCCGACCCGGATGGCGGGCAGATGACCGCTGTGCACCAGCCGGTACACGGTCATCTTGGACACGCGCATCACCGAGGCGACCTCCGCCACGGTAAGGAACTGAACCTCGTTCAGAGGCCTTTCGCTGCCAGCTGCCATGACACACCTGAACCCTTCGCACTCGACGGCCACCGGCTTCCCCTTCCGGTGACTCTTCGTCGCTGCGTGCTCACTCCCCAAGGTAGGGGCGGATGATGCGAGTGGGGAAGAGGAGCAGCCATCACCGGCCTACCGTGACAGACACCCGCGATTGAGCACGCAACGGATAAGCGGGGGACGCCGCCCGGGCCCCACACCCACCCCAGCCGGAACGCCGGCGGAGATCCGCGCCCCCCGCACCACCGGCGGCCCTCACCGCCCCGCCCGCCCCGGCCCGCACGCCTCGCCGCACCCGCACTGACCTGCCCGGCTGGCCCGGAAGCCTCCCCTCCCCGCGGGCCCGGCACCCGCCCCGCGGAACGCCGGCCACCGCACCCGCCGCCGGCCACGGCACGCGGTGGTGCGCCCCCGGCGGCGGAATCCCCTCACCACCGGCGGGGGGACGGGCGCGGGGCTGCCGGGGTTGCTGATGCGTAGGCGGAACCGGGTCGTTTTGTCGACACTGCGGCCCTGCATCGGACGCAGCGCATCACCGCGGAACGTCGAGTGCCCGCCTGCCGGCCGGTCCGAGCGCGACTCGCACCGGGGGCGCGCCGCCGGCCCCGGAAGCGGGGGCTCCCCGGTGGCCCGGGCCCGCGGCGGGGGTTCCGGTTGGCTCCGGGACGAGGCGGACCGTCTCGTCGACGCGATCGTCCCCGATCACATACTGCCCGCCCACCCGCCAACAATCGACAACAACCCACTAAATCCCGACCACACCCCACCCCACCCGCCGGCCCATTCGGCCCCGTCCCCACCCCGTCCCCACCCCGCGACCGTCGCGCCCGCCGTGGCTGCCGTGGCTGCCGTGCCTGCCGTGCCTGCCGTGCCTGCCGTGCCTGCGGGGGCGGCCGAGCCGCAGAGCGCCACCCCTCACCTCCACCCCTGCGGGCGGCCGGGCCGCAGCGCCCGCTCCCGCTGCGGGCGGCTGGGCCGCCCAGGGGGCGATGGGGGTCCTCCCCCAGACTTCGTCCGGGGGTACCCCCACCTGCTCGAGCGAAGCCGAGAGCTTGGGGGAGGGCGGGCGCAGGGCGGTGCCTCCGCGGTGAGCGGCTCCCCTCACCTCGCGCAAACCGACGGCACCGTACGCACGTGGCCCTGCCGCAGCACGCCCCAGGGCCGAGCCTCGGTGGAGCGCACTGTCTTGTTCCCCCGACCCGCCCCCTTCCCAGGAGGGGACCTGACGTTCCGGGGGGCGAGCCGTCGTGTGAGGACGTGGGCCCCCTGCGCCCACCCGTGCCGCCCAGCGGCACGATTGCCCGCAGGGGGGCGGGGTGGTGGGTGCGGCTGCCCCCGGGACCGGAGGACCTCACCGCCGCACGAGGCGACGTCCGCGCCCGCAGGGGGAACCGCGAAGGGTCACGGCATCAGCCCCCGCAGGGGGAACACCGCCTTCCGCGTGGCGAGGATCGCCTGATCCAGCCGATCCGCCGGGTCGTACCCGTCCCCCCACGACCGGAACGTCACCGGCCACCGCCCATCCGTCATCCGCCGCGGCCCCGCCTGCCGGGTCAACGCGTACACCTCCTGCCGCCACCCCTCCGGCACCAGCGTCTCCGGCGCCACCGGCCGCCCCGCCGCCACGGCGACCAGATGCGTCCACGACCGCGGCACCACGTCGACCACCTCGTAGCCCCCGCCGCCGAGCGCGATCCACCGCCCGTCCGCGTGCGCGTGCGCCAGCCCATGACAGGCCGCCTGCACCGCGTGCTGCGCGTCCAGTGAGACCGCCAGATGCGCCAGCGGGTCCTCGAAGTGCGTGTCGGCGCCGTGCTGCGTGACCAGCACCTGCGGCCGGAACTCCTCCAACAGCTCCGGCACCACCGAGTCGAACGCCCGCAGCCACCCCGCGTCCCCCGTCCCCGCCGGCAACGCCACGTTCACCGCCGTGCCCTGCGCGCCCGGGCCGCCCGTCTCCTCGGGCCACCCGGTCTGCGGGAACAGTGTGCGCGGGTGCTCGTGCAGGGAGATCGTCAGAACACGGGGGTCGTCCCAGAAGGCCGCCTGGACGCCGTCCCCGTGGTGCACGTCGACGTCCACATAGGCGACGCGCTCCGCACCCAGCTCCAGGAGCCGCGCGACGGCCAGCGCGGCGTCGTTGTAGACGCAGAACCCCGACGCCGCCCCCGGCATGGCGTGGTGCAGCCCGCCGGCGAAGTTCACGGCGTGCAGCGCGTCCCCCCGCCACACCGCCTCCGCCGCCCCCACCGACAGCCCGGCGATCAGCGCGGAGACCTCGTGCATCCCACGGAACGCCGGGTCGTCCTCCGTGCCCAGCCCGTACGAGGGGTCCGCGGCCTCCGGATCGGCCGAGGCCGCCCTCACCGCCTCGATGTAGTCCTGGCGGTGCACCAGCCGCAGTGTGGAGTCCCCCGCCGCCCTGCCCCCGGCCACGGTGACCTCGCGGTCCAGCTCCAGCGCCGCGACCAGACGCCGCGTCAGCTTCAGGCGGACCGGATCCATCGGATGCCCTCGCCCGAAGTCGTAGCCGGTGACTGCCTCGTCCCACATCATCTGCGCGCGGCCGCTCATGGACGCCACGGTAGCCGTTCAGGCCAGGAGAGCCCCCAGCTCCCCCATCGTGGTGAACGGCGCCTTCACGCCCACCAGCTTCTCGGCCGGCGTCATCGCCGTGAACCCGTACACGTCCATCCCGGCAGCAAGACCCGCCTGCACCCCCAGCGGACTGTCCTCCACCACGGCGCACCGCTCCGGCGCGACCCCCATCGAGCGTGCGGCGTGCAGGAACAGGTCCGGTGCCGGCTTCCCACGACCGACGTCCTGCGCACTGAAGATCCGCGCGTCGTCGAACCACCGGTCCAGCCCGGTCTTCCGGTGACCCACCCGGATCCGCTCATGGCTCCCCGAGGAGGCCACACAGAACGGGACCCCGGCCGCGGCGAGCTGCCGCAGCACGTCCGCGACGCCCGGCACCGGCTGCAACTCCCGCTCGAACGCGGCGAAAACGCGGGCGTGGAACTCGTCGTCGAAGTCCTCCGGCAGCCGCTGCCCCGTCCGCTCGAGGATCAGGTCGTGGATGCGGTGCATGGCCGAACCCATGTAGTCCCGGACGGAGTCCTCGTAGGAGGTCTCGTGCCCGAGTTCGGTGAGGTAGCCGGCCAGCAGCCGGTTGGAGATCGGCTCACTGTCGACGAGCACACCGTCGTTGTCGAAGAGGACCAGGTCGTAGCGCATGCACAGACCATAAACTCTCCGGAAATGCAGAAAGCCCCCGCACAATGTGCGGGGGCTTTCCCAATATTTGTTCGGCGGCGTCCTACTCTCCCACAGGGTCCCCCCTGCAGTAC
>NZ_JBHTVQ010000048.1:0-59725 GCF_042792855.1 Streptomyces sp. NPDC056600 | reverse complement strand
ACCCCCTCGGTTGTCCCTTCTCTTCGGCTCTTTTTTTTTTAAACCCCCCGGGCCCGGCCCCCGCGCTGGGGGCGCGCCCCCGGGCCCGTTCCTGTGTCACTTCGGGGCGGCCGGCACGGCCTGATGGGAGCGGCCGGCACGGTCCTACTGGGAGCGACCGGTCGAGATCTCCAGCTCGACGTTGACGTCGTCCTCGTCGACGTTGGTGCCCGGCGCCGGGAACTGGCGGACGACCATGTCCTCACCCCATGTGGCGTCGGAGACGTCCTTGGGGTCGTAGTGCCAGCCGCCGTCCTGGAGGCACTTCTGCACGGAGGGCCAGTACTTGTACCGGAAGTCCGGCATGACGATCTTGGTCTCGTCGTCGTAGGCCTCGTCCGGCTCGCTGCACTCCGCGGGGTCGATCGTCTTCTCCTTCTCCGGCCCCTTGTAGTCGTCGGCCGGATCGGCGGACGCGGAGGCCGACGAGCCCCCGCCGCCGCCGGTGGTCGTCTTCTCGTCGTCCCCCGGGAGCGACAGCGCGGCGATCACACCGCCGGCCACCAGGACGGCGGCCACGGCGCCGATCAGCATGCCCCGGTTCTTCCCGCCCCCGCTCGCGGGCGCCGGAGTCGGCGCGGCCGAGGGACCGGTGGGGTAGCCCGGGCCGGAGGGCATCGGGGTCTGGTAGCCCGGGTGGGGCTGCTGGTAGCCGCCGGAGTGCGGGTAGCCGTAGCCCGCCTGCGGGGTCGCGTACGGGCCGGGCGTGGGCGTCTGCGGCTGGTAGGGCATGTGCACGTCCGCGGGCGGCGGCGTCTGCTGGCCCACCGGCGGGAAGACCGCCGAGCCGACTCCCGAGCCGCTCTGGCTCTGGGTGCCGGGGACGATGCTGGGGGCGACCTGCTGCAGCGACTGCATCACCCGCAGGCACTCGTCGCGCATGGCGACGGCGCTGGGGAAGCGCTCGTTCGGGTTCTTCCGCAGGGCCCGGGCGACCAGCGCGTCCACCGCCGGGGGCAGCGAGCGGTTGATCGACGACGGGGCGACCGGCTCCTCCTGGACGTGCGCGTACGCGATGGCCAGGGGGGAGTCGGCGTCGAACGGCAGTCGGCCGGTGACCAGCTGGAAGAGCATGATGCCGACCGAGTAGAGGTCCGAGCGGGCGTCCACGCCGCGGCCCAGCGCCTGCTCGGGCGACAGGTACTGGGGAGTGCCGACCACCATGCCGGTCTGCGTCATGGAGGTGACGCCGGACTGCATGGCGCGGGCGATGCCGAAGTCCATGACCTTGACCACGCCGCGCTTGGTGATCATCACGTTGCCGGGCTTGATGTCGCGGTGGACCAGCCCTTCCTCGTGGCTGATCTCCAGGGCCGCCAGGACGTCGGCGGTGATCTTCAGCGCCTTGTCGGCGGGCATGGCGCCCTGCTGGTCGATGTCGGCCTGGAGCACCGAGCCGAGCGGACGGCCCTCGACGTACTCCATGACGATGTAGGGCGTGGTGAGCTCGCCTAGGACGTCCTCGCCGGTGTCGAACACCGAGACGATGTTGGTGTGGGCCAGCTTGGCGACGGACTGCGCCTCGCGGCGGAAGCGCTCGCGGAAGGCCTGCTCGCGGCCCAGCTCGGTGTGCAGCGTCTTGACGGCCACCTGCCGGTCCAGCACCGAGTCGTAGGCGAGGTGCACCGAGGCCATGCCGCCCTGGCCCAGGAGGTCGCGGAGCTGGTAGCGGCCGCCCGCGAGCGACTGACCCGTGAACCGGCCCTGTCCTTGTGCGCCGTCCTGGCTCATCTGTGTGCGTCCCCCATCGGATCCGGCACGGCGGCAGCGGCCGGGGCCCTCCCGCTAGTGGGTGTCGACCGTGATCGACCGTGTCTTTACCGGCCAAGTCTGCCGTAGGGCACAGACACGTCAAGCGTGGTGCCCGTTCCGTGACCGTACGCGAAGGAAGCGTCGCGGAAGCGTTACTCGATCTCCGGGCCGGTAACCGGGAATTTGCACGCCAGGCCGCCCACGGGGTTTGATGACCGGTCCGTCCCCGGCTGGAGCCGGCGGGGTCACTCCTCGACCGGAACCTGGGTCCGACCCCGGACGGAGGGGTGCGGGAAGGCTGTAGCGTGGCTGACGGAGACCGCGACAACCCTGCACGCATCGCGGGCAGAAAGACGGCGAGGACTGATGGCACAGCAGCATCCCGCTCAGGGCCCGTCCGATCCCGAGGCGGCCGGCGGCGGCATGTCTGACGCGCCGGATAATTGGGGCAACGGCGGACTGGTGGGCGACGGCCGGTATCGGCTGACCCGCAGACTCGGGCGCGGCGGTATGGCCGAGGTGTTCGCCGCCGAGGACGTGCGTCTCGGCCGGACCGTGGCGGTGAAGCTCCTCCGCGCCGACCTCGCCGAGGATCCGGTGTCCAAGGCGCGCTTCACCCGCGAGGCCCAGTCGGTGGCCGGGCTCAACCATCACGCCATCGTCGCGGTGTACGACTCGGGCGAGGACAGGACGGACGGGTCCTCGGTCCCGTACATCGTGATGGAGCTGGTCGAGGGCCGCACCATCCGAGAGCTCCTCATCGAGTCCGAGGCGCCCGGTCCCGAGCAGGCCCTGATCATCGTCTCGGGTGTTCTCGAGGCGCTGGCGTACTCGCACCAGCACGGCATCGTGCACCGCGACATCAAGCCGGCCAACGTGATCATCACGCACAACGGCGCGGTCAAGGTCATGGACTTCGGCATCGCGCGCGCCCTGCACGGCGCGCAGTCGACCATGACGCAGACCGGCATGGTGATGGGCACCCCGCAGTACCTGTCGCCGGAGCAGGCCCTCGGCAAGGCCGTGGACCACCGCTCCGACCTGTACGCCACCGGCTGCCTGCTCTACGAGCTGCTGGCCCTGCGGCCGCCCTTCACCGGCGAGACGCCGCTGTCGGTGGTCTACCAGCACGTCCAGGACATCCCGCTGCCTCCGTCCGGCGTGAGCAACCAGGTGCCGCCGGAGCTCGACGGCCTGGTGATGCGCTCCCTCGCCAAGGACCCGGACGACCGGTTCCAGACGGCGGAGGAGATGCGCGGGCTGGTCCAGTACGCCCTGGAGATGCTCTACGAGCAGGGCGGCTACACCGGCACCTGGAACACCGGACCGGTCCTCGCCAACGGCGGCGCGCGCGGTGGCGCCGGCGCCACCGCGGCGACGGCGATGCTCCCGCACGGCGGCGGTCCGGGCGCCGGTTCGTCGACGACGCAGATCCCGCAGCCGATGATCCCCTCGTACAACCCGGGGGACGACGGCGGCTACACCGGAGGCTCCGGCGGGTCGGGCGGCGGCAAGGGCAAGCTGCTGCTGCTGGCCGCGCTGGCGGTGATCGCCGTGGTGGCGGGCGTCGCGCTGGCCATGAACAACATGCAGAACGACACGACCGAGAAGAACCCGAAGAAGCCCCCGGCGACGTCGCAGACCTCCGCACCCGAGGAGGAGTCCGAGGCGCCGGACGACACCTCCGGCCAGGAGGAGGAGAACACGGACACCAGCACCGGCGGCGGATGGGGCGACACCCCGCGCGAGCAGGAGTCGCCGACGCCCTCCCAGCAGCCCGAGTCCCCCAAGCCGGGGAACAGCGGCAGCGGCGGGAACTCCGGTAAGGGCGGCAACACCAACAGCACCGGCGGCACGAGCGGCTCCACCAGCGGCGACACCGGCGACACCGGCACCGTGGACGGCTCCACCGGCAGCAGCACCGGCGAGAGCGGCACCGTGGACGGCTCCACCAGCGGCGACACCGGCGACACCGGCACCGCCGAGGGAAGTGCCGAGGGCACCATCGTGGGAAGCGTGACCGGCTCCGAGGGCTGACCGGCCAGTACAAAGAAAGGGGGCGGAGGAGCGTATGCGCTCCTCCGCCCCTCGATCTTTTCCCTAGGGAACTTCGTGCGATCCGGGAAAGGCTGGCACGAATGAGGAGAAAAAGAGCCGTACGGAGTCTTCCATGAGGCCCGTGTCCGTTATACGGTGCGCGATGTTCCGGCCACCTGCGGGCCGTTCCAAGGCTGCCACCAGCGGTTCTTCCCGACTTCTGGGAGATGGTCGGGCTTCCGAGTTCTTTTACTTGGAAATCCAATCAAAATCCCAGGTCAGGCGCGGTTTCCCAGAAATGAGGAGCCGCGGGTAACGTGATTTCTCGTAGGGCGCTCGCCGGGGCACTGTCACGCCTGCTACCGGCCGAGGGCACCCACCCCGTGCGCGCTGTCGGGGCCAGGCGGAACTGTTACCCCGCGTCCCAAAGGGCGAGGGGGGCACCCCAGGTCACCCGGCAACCCCGGGGACCGGACGACGGAGGAGCAACGTGACCGTGGAGAGCACCGCCGCGCGCACCCAGCGACGCAGCGCCGCCTCAGGCAAGGCCGGGACGTCCCGTGGCCGGACGGCGGCGAAGAAGACCGCCCAGGCGGCCGACTCCGCCCCGGCGGAGCCCCAGCTCGTACAGCTGCTGACTCCCGAGGGGCAGCGGGTGAGCAACCCGGAGTACGACGGCTACGTCGACTCCATCACCCCCGACGAGCTGCGCGGGCTGTACCGGGACATGGTGCTGACCCGGCGTTTCGACGCCGAGGCCACCGCCCTGCAGCGCCAGGGCGAGCTGGGCCTGTGGGCCTCGCTGCTCGGCCAGGAGGCCGCCCAGATCGGCTCCGGGCGCGCGCTGAACGACGAGGACTACGTTTTCCCGACCTACCGTGAGCACGGCGTCGCCTGGTGCCGCGGGGTCGACCCGGCCAACCTGCTGGGCATGTTCCGCGGCGTGAACCACGGCGGCTGGGACCCCAACAGCAACAACTTCCACCTGTACACGATCGTCATCGGCTCGCAGACCCTGCACGCCACCGGCTACGCCATGGGCGTCGCCAAGGACGGGGCCGAGAGCGCGGTCATCGCCTACTTCGGCGACGGCGCCTCCAGCCAGGGCGACGTGGCGGAGGCCTTCACCTTCTCGGCCGTCTACAACGCGCCGGTGGTGTTCTTCTGCCAGAACAACCAGTGGGCGATCTCCGAGCCCACCCACCGCCAGACCCGCGTGCCGCTGTACCAGCGCGCCCAGGGCTACGGCTTCCCGGGCGTCCGCGTCGACGGCAACGACGTGCTGGCCTGCCTCGCGGTGACCAAGCAGGCCCTGGAGCGGGCCCGCCGCGGCGAGGGCCCGACCCTGGTCGAGGCCTTCACCTACCGCATGGGCGCGCACACCACCTCCGACGACCCGACCCGCTACCGCGGCGACGACGAGCGGGCGGCCTGGGAGGCCAAGGACCCGATCGCCCGTCTGCGCGCGTACCTCCTCGCCGAGACCGACACGAACGAGGGGTTCTTCGAGGAACTGGAGACCGAGAGCGAGGCGTTGGGCAAGCGGGTACGCGAAGCGGTCCGGAACATGCCCGAGCCGGACAAGTTCGCGATCTTCGAGAACGCCTACGCCGACGGTCACGCGCTCGTCGACGAGGAGCGCGCCCAGTTCGCCGCCTACCAGGCGTCGTTCTCCGACGGTGAGGGGGTCTGACCATGGCAGTCGAGTCCGTGAAGGCGCGTGAGTCCTTGAAGACGCTGGCGATCGCCAAGGCGATCAACGAGTCGCTGCGCAAGGCCCTGGAGACCGACCCCAAGGTCCTGATCATGGGTGAGGACGTCGGCAAGCTCGGCGGCGTCTTCCGCGTCACCGACGGCCTGCAGAAGGACTTCGGCGAGGAGCGGGTCATCGACACCCCGCTCGCCGAGTCCGGCATCGTGGGCACCGCCATCGGTCTGGCGCTGCGCGGGTACCGGCCCGTCGTGGAGATCCAGTTCGACGGCTTCGTCTTCCCCGCGTACGACCAGATCGTCACCCAGCTCGCCAAGATGCACGCCCGTTCGCTGGGCAAGGTCAAGCTGCCGGTCGTCGTCCGCATCCCCTACGGCGGCGGCATCGGCGCGGTCGAGCACCACAGCGAGTCGCCGGAGTCGCTGTTCGCGCACGTCGCCGGCCTGAAGATCGTCACGCCGTCGAACGCCGCGGACGCCTACTGGATGATGCAGCAGGCGATCGAGAGCGACGACCCGGTCATCTTCTTCGAGCCCAAGCGCCGTTACTGGGACAAGGGCCAGGTCGACACCGAGGCCATCCCCGGCCCGCTGCACAAGGCCCAGGTCGTCCGCCAGGGCAGTGACCTCACCCTGGTGGCCTACGGCCCGATGGTGAAGCTGTGCCAGGAGGTCGCCGACGTGGCCGCCGAGGAGGGGCGCTCGCTGGAGGTCCTGGACCTGCGGTCGGTCTCCCCGCTCGACTTCGACGCGATCCAGGCGTCGGTGGAGCGCACCGGCCGGCTGGTCGTGGTGCACGAGGCGCCGGTCTTCTTCGGTTCCGGCGCGGAGATCGCCGCCCGGATCACCGAGCGCTGCTTCTACCACCTCGAGGCGCCCGTGCTGCGGGTCGGCGGCTACCACGCCCCGTACCCGCCGGCCCGCCTGGAGGAGGAGTACCTGCCCAGCCTGGACCGCGTGCTCGACGCCGTCGACCGCGCGCTCGCGTACTGAGAGGAGGCCGGAACATGAGCACCTCCGTGCGCGAGTTCAAGATGCCCGACGTGGGCGAGGGCCTCACCGAGGCCGAGATCCTCAAGTGGTACGTCCAGCCGGGTGACACCGTCACCGACGGCCAGGTCGTCTGCGAGGTCGAGACGGCCAAGGCGGCCGTGGAGCTGCCCATCCCGTACGACGGGGTGGTGCGCGCGCTGCACTTCGAGGAGGGCGTCACGGTCGACGTCGGCACCTCGATCATCGCCGTGGACGTGGCCGGCGGCGCGCCCGCCGAGCCCGAGGCGGCCCCGGCGGCCGAGCAGCCCGCCGCCGCCCCGGCGGCCCCGGCTCCGGCCGCGGGCGAGGAGGCCAAGCCGCAGGGCCGCCAGCCGGTGCTGGTCGGGTACGGCGTGGCGGAGTCCTCCACGCGCCGCCGCCCGCGCAAGAACGGCGCGGCCCCCGCCGTGGCCGTCGCCGAGGTGACCACCGCCCCGGCGGCGGTCCCCGCCCCGGCGCCCGCCGCGGTCAACGGCAACGGCGCGGCCCCAGCCGTGCCCGGCGGGCCGGACCGCCCGCTGGCCAAGCCGCCGGTGCGCAAGCTGGCGAAGGACCTCGGGGTCGACCTGTGGTCGGTCCGCCCGAGCGGTCCCGACGGGATCATCACCCGGGCGGACGTGCAGGCCGCGGCGGCCGCCGCCGTTCCCGAGGTGCAGGCCCCGGTCCCGGCGGCCCCGGCACCGCAGGCGGCTCCGACCGCTCCGCTTCCTGCCACGGCGGGCGCCGCGCCCGCCGCGGTGTCCGACGGTGCGCGGGAGACGCGGATCCCGGTCAAGGGCGTCCGCAAGGCCACCGCCGCCGCGATGGTCGGCTCCGCCTTCACCGCCCCGCACGTCACCGAGTTCGTCACGGTCGACGTGACGCGCACGATGAAGCTGGTCCAGGAGCTCAAGCAGGACCCGGACATGGCGGGGCTGCGGATCAATCCGCTGCTGCTGGTCGCCAAGGCGCTGCTGGTCGCGATCCGGCGCAACCCGGGGATCAACGCGTCCTGGGACGAGGCCAACCAGGAGATCGTCCAGAAGCACTACGTGAACCTGGGCATCGCGGCCGCCACGCCGCGGGGTCTGATCGTGCCGAACATCAAGGACGCGCACGCCAAGACCCTGCCGGAGCTCGCCGGGGCGCTGGGCGGCCTGGTCGCCACGGCCCGCGAGGGCCGGACGTCCCCCGCGGACATGCAGGGCGGCACGGTCACCATCACCAACGTCGGCGTCTTCGGCGTCGACACGGGCACGCCGATCCTGAACCCGGGCGAGGCCGCCATCCTGGCCTTCGGCGCGGTCAAGCTGCAGCCCTGGGTGCACAAGGGCAAGGTCAAGCCGCGTCAGGTCACCACCCTGGCGCTCTCCTTCGACCACCGGCTGGTCGACGGGGAGCTCGGCTCCAAGGTCCTCGCGGACATCGCGGCGGTCCTGGAGCAGCCGAAGCGTCTGGTCACCTGGGCCTGACGGTTCCCTGAGCAGAACGAAAGAGCCCGCCGCGCGACAGCGCGGCGGGCTCCTTTCCGTGTCCGGGTGGCTCAGCCCACGCGGGCGAAACCGTGGTTGAGCAGGCGGGTCGCGTCGGTGGTGCGCTGGGACGAGGACGTCGAGCCCAGGACCGTGCCGATCACGGTCTTGCCGTTGCGGGTGGCCGCGAACACCAGGCAGTAGCCGGCGACCTGGCCCGAGCCCGTCTTCACACCGATGGCCCCGCTGTAGCTGCTGAGCAGCGGGTTGGTGTTCTTCCAGGTGCCCATGGTGCGGGTGGAGCCGCTCTTGGTGACCGTCTTCGCGGTGTACGACTTCGTCTTCACCACGGTGCGGAAGGTCGTGTTGTTCATCGCGCTGCGGGCCAGCTTGGTCAGGTCCCGCGGCGTCGAGTAGTTCGAGCCGTTGCTGATGCCGTCGAACGAGTCGAAGTGCGTGTTGGTCATGCCGAGGCTCTTGGCGGTGGAGTTCATCTTGCCCAGGAACGACTTCACCCGCGCCGACCGCGTCGAGCCGGTGCCGAACTTGTCGGCGAGCGCGTAAGCGGCGTCGCAGCCCGACGGCAGCATCAGCCCGTAGAGCAGCTGCCGCACGGTCACCTTGTCGCCGACCACCAGGTTCGCCGAGGAGGCGCCCTTGTTGACGATGTAGTTCCGGTAGTCCTGGGCGATGGTCACCTTGGAGTCGAGGTTCAGGTTCGACTGGCTGAGCACCACCTTGGCGGTCATGATCTTGGTGGTCGAGCCGGTGGGCCGCTTGGTGTCGGCACTCTTGCTGTAGGTGGTCCGCCCGAACTGGGTCTCCATCACGAAGCCGCCCTTGGCGACGATGGACGGCGAGGCCACGTTCTTCAGCGGCGGCGCGGCGGCGGCATGCGCGGGCGCCGAGGCGAGCGTCCCGCCGAGGAGCATCGCGCCCCCGGTGACGAGCGAGACCGCGACTCTGCGCGGGCGACGGCTCCTGATGCCGGTCTTCACGTAGGGAACCCCCGGATGTGATGTGCCCCTGAACTGTCCCCGGGGCAGGGCGCCGCCGCGGGATACGGCGGTGCGTGATGTCCGACGACCGGCGAGGGCCAAGGGTTGCGCCGGAGACGGGGGTAATTTCTGGATTTTGCGGTGACTGGGGGTGGAAAGCCGTCCGTCCGCATGCCGGATGCGAACCGAGGATGCGCCTGTCTTGTATCTATGCTGTTCGCATGACCGTGCCGTTGAAGCAGCCGCCCGCCGCCGAGCGGGTGTACATCCACGTCAAGCAGGCGGTCCTCGACCGGCGGTACGAAGGGGGCAGCCTCCTCACCGAGGGTGAACTCGCCGAGGCGGTGGGGGTGTCACGCACCCCGGTGCGGGAGGCGCTGCTACGGCTCGAGGTGGAGGGGCTGATCAAGCTCTACCCGAAGAAGGGCGCGCTGGTCCTGCCGGTCACCGCCCAGGAGATCGCGGACGTGGTGGAGACCCGGCTGTTGGTGGAGGAGCACGCGGCCCGCAAGGCGGTTCCCGCCTCCCCGCAGCTGATCGCCCGGCTGGAGGAGCTGCTGGAGCGGCAGCGGGAGCAGGCGGCGGCCGGAGACTACGCCGCCGCGGCGGTCACCGACCGCTGCTTCCACGCCGAGATCGTCCGCAGCGGAGGGAACGTGATCCTCTCCCACCTCTACGACCAGTTGCGGGACCGGCAGTTGCGGATGGGCGTCGCGGTGATGCACTCGCATCCCGACCGGGCCGCCAAGACGCTGGTGGAGCACGGGGAGATCCTGGAGGCGCTGCGGGCCGGCGACGCGGACCGCGCGGTCGCGGTCGTGCACGGGCACGTCAGCTGGTTCTCCCACCTGGCGCGCGGAGAGGCCCGATGAGCGAGCAGCCGGCCGCACGGGCGGCCGACGCCCCGCGGGCCGGGGACGCCCTCCCGCCGCTGGACCCGCCGGGCGGCACACGGGCCGTCGCCGTCTGGGCGGTGGGCCTGTCCGTCTACTTCGTGGCCGTCCTCTTCCGCACCTCGCTGGGTGTGGCCGGCCTCGACGCGGTGGAGCGCTTCCACGTCAGCGCCTCCGCGCTCTCGACGTTCTCCATGCTGCAACTGCTGGTCTACGCCGCGATGCAGATACCGGTGGGCCTGCTGGTCGACCGGTTCGGCACCAAGAAGGTCCTGGTGGCCGGCTGTGTGCTGTTCACGCTGGGCCAGCTCGGGTTCGCGCTGGCGCCCTCGTACGGCATGGCGCTGGTCTCCCGCGCGCTCCTCGGCTGCGGCGACGCGCTCACCTTCCTCAGCGTGCTGCGGCTGGGCGCCCGCTGGTTCCCGGCGCGGCGCGGCCCGCTGATCGGGCAGCTCGCCGGTCTCATCGGGCAGGGCGGCAACGTCGTCTCCACGCTGGTGCTCTCCCGGGCGCTCACCCAGTTCGGATGGACGGCGTCGTTCGTCGGCAGCGCGCTGTGCGGCGTGGTGGTGCTGGTGCTGACCCTGCTCTTCCTCAAGGACCACCCGGACGGGCACGGCACCCCGCCGGCCCCGCACCGGGGCGTGGCCTACGTCCGGCGGCAGATCACCGAGTCATGGCGGGAGCCGGGAACCCGGCTCGGCATGTGGACGCACTTCACCACGCAGTTCCCCGGCATGGTCTTCCTGCTGCTGTGGGGCATGCCGTTCCTGGTCGAGGACCAGGGGATGGAGCGGGCCAGGGCGGGTTCGCTGCTCACCGTGATCGTGCTGGCCCACATGATGATCGGCGTGGTCTACGGGCAGATCATCGGCCGCCGCCACGGGGCGCGGATGCCGCTCGCGCTCGGCACGGTGGGAGCCACCGCGGTGGTGTGGGCGGTGCTGCTGGCCTGGCCCGGGAGGGCGCCGCTGGCCGTCTTCGCGCTGCTGTGCCTGGTGCTCGGGGCGTGCGGACCGGCGTCGATGATCGGCTTCGACCTCTCCCGCCCGGCGAACCCGGCGGAGCGCGCGGGCACCGCGTCCGGGATCACCAACATCGGCGGGTTCACCGCGTCGATGACGACCCTGCTCGGGATCGGCGTCCTGCTCGACGCCACCGGCGACGACTACCGCGTCGCGTTCTGCGTGGTGTTCGCGGTGCAGCTGCTCGGCGCCTCGCAGATGGTGCGGCTGTGGCGGCCGACGGTACGCCGCGAGCGCGAGCGGGCCGTGGTCCCGGGGCGGGTCGCGGCGGTCCACAAGCCGTAGACCGGCCCCGTCCGGTGCGAGGGACGGCAGCGGTCGCCGGAGGTCTCGGCCCGCTCCGGGCCGCTGCCCCGCCCCTCCCGCGCCGGGCTACCGGGTGACGGTGAAGTTGTCCAGGATCGCCGCGGTCAGGTCGAGGTCGCCCTCCTGCTTGACCCGGTCGATCACCGCGGCCGGCTTCACCCGGCCGCAGGCGAGCAGCACGTACGTCTCCCAGTCGAGCGTCAGCGTCGCCGCCGGGCCCAGCGCCGGCGCCGTCTCCACCGTGCCGCGGCCGCGGATGTCGACCCGCACCGTGCGCAGGAACTCCACCGGACCGTGCACGTCCACCACCACGGCCGAGCTGCGCGGCGCGCCCGCCCGCTCGGCGACCACCTCCGGCAGCGCGTCCAGCAGGTAGTCGCGCGCCACCTGGGCGCCCGGCGAGTCCAGGTTCCCCGGCACGCCGAGCGCGGCCCGCAGGTCCTGCTCGTGCACCCAGACGTCGAAGGCGCGGTAGCGCATCGACTCCTCCAGCGTGATCTCCCGCCCGAGGGGGCCGCGCACCACCGCGTCCGGCTGCCGGCTCTCGTTGCGCAGCTGCCGGTTGCGGCGGATCACCGTGTACTCCAGCTCGGAGGTCATCTCCGGCGCCGTGTGGTGACGCCGGACGTCGACCTGCATCTCCATGTACCGCTGGTGCTCGGTCGTCACGTGGTAGAGGTCGCGCGGCAGGGAGTGGATCGGCCGGGGGTCGCCGAGCATCTCGCAGTCCATCCCGATGACATGGGAGACGATGTCGCGGACGGACCATCCCGGGCAGGGCGTCCGCCGGTTCCACCCGCCCTCCACGAGGGGCAGCACCAGCTCGGATATCGCCTCGATCGAGTGAGTCCAGGCGTCGGCGTAGGGCTGAAGGGCAGGATGCAGACTCACGGAACGGGACCCCTCGGGCGGTTGGAACTCGGGCAGTGCCAGCGTCTTGGAAAGCTAAGTTACGCTGCGGGGAGGTACCCCGGCAGAGCTTTCGTGTGACGATCGTAGAGCTGGGTGGACATCACGACGGCCAAGGCGGTGGTACGGTGCGCGCCTCTCTTCTCCAGATGCGTGTCGACGGGAGCGAATCGGTCGAGCGGCGCCGCGAGCGGGCCTCCGCACTGGTGCGCGAGCAGGCCGGGGCGGACCTGGTCGTCCTGCCGGAGCTGTGGACCACCGGGGCCTTCGCCTTCGACGACTTCGACACCTGGGCCGAGCCGCTGAAGGGCCCCACCCACGAGGCCATGTCGGGGGCCGCGCGCGACGCCGGCGTCTGGCTGCACGCCGGCTCGGTCCCCGAGCGCGCCGACGACGGCACGCTCTACAACACCTCGCTGGTCTACGCGCCCTCCGGCGACCTCGCCGCCGTCTACCGCAAGATCCACCGCTTCGGCTTCGACAAGGGCGAGGCCGTGCTGATGGGCGCGGGAGGCGACCTGGTCACCGTCGAACTGCCGCGGACCACCCTGGGGCTGGCCACCTGTTACGACCTCCGTTTCCCCGAACTCTTCCGCGCGCTGGTGGACGCCGGTGCGCAGACGCTGGTGGTGCCGGCCGGGTGGCCGGAGCGGCGCCGCGGACACTGGACGCTTCTCGCCCGCGCGCGGGCGGTGGAGAACCAGTGCTTCGTCCTCGCTTGTGGAACGGCGGGCACGCACGCCGGAGTTCCGCAGGCGGGTCACTCGATCGTGGTGGATCCGTGGGGCGAGGTCCTCGCCGAGGCGGGCCCCGACGAGGAGGTCCTCACCGTGGAGTTCGACCCCGCGCGGGTCGCCGCGACGCGCGAGCAGTTCCCCGCCCTCAAGGACCGCCGCCTGGGCCTCCCCACGCCTCCCCGCCCCTCCTTCTGACGACATGCCTCCGACAGCACGACGCCGCGCCCCGGGGATCCGGGACGCGGCGTCGTGGCGTGACGGGCGTCAGTTGGTGAAGTACAGGTACTTCCAGGAGCCGTACGTCGTGGAGTTGACGTTGTCGCCGGACGAGGCGTTGATGTAGCTGGTCCGGACGCGGAACTTGAGGCCCGCCTGGCCGGAGGCGCCCAGGTTCACCGTGACCTTGCCGGTGCTGGACAGCTTGAAGTAATCCGAGACACCACTGCGCCAAGCGCCGTTGTAGTACATCTGCACTTCGTAGCGCGCCGCGCGACCCGAGTAGTAGCTCATCGTGGTGCCGACGAGCACGTCCTTGGTCTTGCGGAACCAGTAGTAGTTGTGCGAGCCGACGTAGCCGGTCTTGTAGTGGCCGGAGACGCTGTTGGAGATGCTGACCTTGGCGTAGCCGACCGACGTCACCGTCTTGGGCGCGTACTTGGCGTCGCCCTTGAACACGGCGGTCACCGTGGTGTCGCGCTTCATGTCGACGACCGCGGAGATGTTGCCGCTGGAGTTGACCTTGCCGGACTTCAGCAGCGTGTTGGGCTTGTCCGAGCCGTAGGGGTTGGCCCAGATCTCCACCGTGCGGTTGGAGTACGTCGTGCCCAGGTGGGCGGTGAACGTGACGTCCTTGCCGTACGAGTAGACCTTGCCGTTGTTGTTCAGGGTCAGCGAGGTCGAGGAGCGCGGGATGACGACGGTGTCCGACTTGACCACCGAGGTGTGCGTGGCGTCGCCCGCGTAGGTGACCCGGTAGACCACGTCACCGCCGGCCGGCGGCGTGTCCGTGAAGCTGAACGTGCCGTCCGCCTTCGCCGTCACCGACGCGAGCGCCTTGCCGCTGGGGCTGGCCACGTCGATGCGGGCGACCGACAGCTTCACCCCGGTCGGCAGCGGGACCGTCGCCGTGATCTTGCCGGTGACGGTGAGCTTCGTGCCGCGCGTGCCCTTGGAGGGGGCGCTGACGGTCAGGGTCGGGACGTTGAGCTTCGGGCCGCTGAAGGCCTTCAGGGTGTAGGTCCCGTTCGACCCGACCAGGGCGAAGAGGCGGGAGCCGTCCGGCGCCCACTCGACGTCGGCCAGGCCGCCGCCGGCGGAGAGGGTGCGCAGCGGCTTCGTGCCCTTGGGGGCGAAGACGGAGACGGTGCTGCCGCCGTAGGGGTCGAAGGAGGCGACGGTGCCGTCCCCGTTGACGTCCCCGCTGGCACCGTAAGGCGTGTCCACCGGGTACTGGCCGGCGACGGAGAACACGCCGCCCGCGTAGGTCAGACGCCTGGTGCCGTCGACCAGCACCTCGCCTCCGGGCGCGAGGTCCACGTCGCGGAGGAATTCGCCGAACGTCTTGCCGCTGCCGCTGGCCAACGTCACCGGCGTACCGGAGGAGACGTCGAGGACGGCGGTGGGGCTGCTGCTGATGGAGGTCGAGCCCATGGCGAGCAGGCCGGGGGAGGACGGGTCGGTGTCCAGGATGGCCGGGTCGTGCCAGTGGGAGGACGGGAGGAGACCCATCCTGACCTGGCCGTCCTCCTCCAGGGCCGCGGAGAACTCCGTCAGGGCGGGCTCGGTCGGCTCGGTCGGAGGCTCGGTGGGCTCGACGGGAGGCTCCGTGGGCTCGACCGGAGGCTCGGTCGGCTCGACGGGAGGCTCGGTCGGCTCGACGGGAGGCTCGGTCGGCTCGACCGGAGGCTCGGTGGGCTCGACGGGAGGCTCCGTGGGCTCGACCGGCGGTTCGGTCGGCTCGACCGGCGCCGTCCAGTCCGGGTCGATCGACCCCAGGTTGCCGTCCCACTGGTCGCCGTAGCTGAACCAGACCTTCCCGGAGGTGAAGGCGATGCCCCGCGGACCCTCGGTGGTGTCGATGGTCCAGCGGTCGGTGACCGCGAGCGTGCCCGCGTCGAGAGCCACGACCTCGTGGCTGCCCTCGGCCGCGGCGTACAGGGTGGAACCGTCGTCGGAGAGCACCAGACCGGTGACCCCGGGAAGGCCGGAGACCTTCTTGATGAGGCCGCCGGACCAGTCGGCGGCCGTGATGGTGCCGCCGCTGCGGTCGGCGACGAAGACGCGCTGGAGGCCCGCGTGGGCCACCATGCCGCCGGGAGTGGTGACGGAGGCGGCGGCCGAGGCGGTGCCGGCCGCGGTGACGGTCAGTGCCGCCGAGCTGAAGAGGACGGCCAGAGCCGTCGCGGTGGAGATGCTGCGCCTGCGCACAGGTGGTGTACCCCCCAGGGAACCCGGTGATCGCCGGGCGCGAGGGTCGCGCGAGAACACACGCGTGAGGCCGCCCTTCGAGCGGGGCGCCTTGCACGCGGGGCGCGACTGCCGAGGGCAGCATATGACGTGCCTGCGACAACGGAGAACAGGGTTTCTCCTGTGAATCCCCTCGCCTTCGTCACACCTCCTCCTCGAAAGGCGGAGTCCACCGCCGGAGGTCTAGTCGTCGCCGCCCCCGCGGTCCTTCTCCGCCAGCTGGATCACGCTGATGGCCACCGCGACCAGGAGCGGGGCGTCGGCGTCCTCGCGCACGATGTCGATGCCGTAGGTGTCGCGCAGGGTCAGCCAGCGGCGGGAGATCACCGCGAGGAGCTCGCCCTCGTGCTCCACGGCGAACTCGCGGTCCGCGATCCGGCCGCTGACGTTCAGCTCCGTGCCGTCGGCCATGGTGACCGTGTAGTGGTTCCGCAGCAGCGAGAGCCGCTTGCGGCGCACGGTGGCCAGCGTCTCGCCGTCCCGGTCGATCACCATCGTGCCGCGGAGGGCCACCATCTTCTGGTGGATGCCGAGCAGCACCTCGTCCGTCCGGCCGTGCTTCAGCTCGAAGGTCTCCCGTAGCCGCATGGACTTGCCGTCGACCAGGTAGACCTTGTTGCCGTTCTCGTCCTCGATCCAGTAGTCGTCGCCCACGGCGACCAAGCGTTCGCGCACCACGAGTCTCATGGGTGATGGAGTTCCCCACGAGAGGGCTCGGGACGCGGTGGGTAGACCGAACGGCGGTCACAGTCCCAGTCGCGCGCCGCGGGATTCGGCCACGTGCAGGGCGTCGCGCAGGCACTCGGTGAGGCGGCGGTTCACCCAGGTGGCCTCCAGCAGCGTCGTCCGGCCGGAGGCGAGCGTCTCGCGGGCGAGGGCCAGCACGACGGCGGCGGTCTCCAGCTGCTGGTCCTCCAGCTCGTCTGCGAGCCGCGAGACGGGCCCGTCGTCCCCCGACAGGAACGCCGGCCTCCCGTCCTCCGTCCACGGCAGCCGCCGCAGGGGTGTGGGTTCGTCCGTCACGGGGCGCTCCTCTCGTCGGTACGCCGTGACAACGACACAGGGCGGGGGTAGGTAGTGGTGGGTAGTGGTGGTGGGTAATGCGTAGTGGTGCACGGTCGCATACGGTCACCGTGTGGACAAGATCAATCCCGACTCGCCCCAGTACGTCTACGAGCAGCTGGCCTCGATACTGGAGGCCAAGATCAGGTCGGGCGAGTACCCGCCGGGGACGCGTCTGCCGGGAGAGCTGGCGATGACGCACCACTACGGCGTCGGCCCGGGGACCGTCCGCCGCGCGCTGGCCTTCCTGCGGGACGCAGGGCTGGTGGTCACGCGGCCTGCGCGGGGCAGCTTCGTCGCCGATCCGCTGCCTCCGGGGAAGTGAGGGGACGGTGCCCACCGGCACCGTCCACCCCCGTGGCACCCTTGAGGGATGAACGACTCCGCGCCCCGTCGCGCCCGCGTTCGCGCCCCCGAGCTGATCGGCAAGGGCGGCTGGCTGAACACGGGCGGTAAGCAGTACACCCTTTCCGACCTGCGAGGACGCGTTGTCGTTCTCGATTTCTGGACCTTCTGCTGCGTGAACTGCCTGCACGTCCTGGACGAGCTGCGGGAGCTGGAGGAGAAGCACCGGGACACCCTGGTGATCATCGGCGTGCACTCGCCGAAGTTCGTCCACGAGGCGGAGCACCAGGCCGTGGTCGACGCGGTGGAGCGGTACGGCGTGGAGCACCCCGTGCTGGACGACCCGGAGCTGGCGACCTGGAAGCAGTACGCCGTCCGGGCCTGGCCGACGCTGGTCGTGATCGACCCGGAGGGCTACGTCGTCGCCCAGCACGCCGGCGAGGGCCACGCGCACGCCATCGAGAAGCTGGTGGAGGAGCTGGAGGCCGAGCACGAGGCCAAGGGCACCCTGCGCCGCGGTGACGGCCCGTACGTGCCGCCGGAGCCGGAGCCGACCACCCTCCGCTTCCCCGGCAAGGCGCTGCTGCTGCCGAGCGGGAACTTCCTGGTCAGCGACACCACCCGGCACCAGCTGGTGGAGCTCGAAGCGGACGGCGAGAGCGTCGTGCGCCGCATCGGCGGAGGCGGCCGCGGTCTGGCCGACGGCGGTCCGGACACCGCCCTGTTCAGCGAGCCGCAGGGCCTCGCGCTGCTGGACGACACGACCGTGGTGGTCGCGGACACCGTGAACCACGCGCTGCGCCGCCTGGACCTGGCCACCGGCGAGGTCACCACGGTGGCCGGCACGGGCCGGCAGTGGATGCAGGGGGAGCCGACCTCGGGCGCGGCCCGCGAGGTCAGCCTCTCCTCACCGTGGGACGTCGCCCACTGGCGGGGCAAGGTGTGGATCGCGATGGCCGGCGTCCACCAGCTGTGGGCGTGGGACCCGGCGGCCGGCACGGTCGAGGTGACCGCCGGCACGACCAACGAGGGCCTGGTCGACGGCCCGGGCCGGGAGGCGTGGTTCGCGCAGCCCTCGGGACTCGCGGTGTCCACGGACGGCGAGCGGCTGTGGCTCGCGGACTCCGAGACCAGCGCGCTGCGCTGGGTGGACGGTGACGGCGCGGTGCACACCGCGGTCGGCACCGGCCTCTTCGACTTCGGCCACCGTGACGGCGAGGCGGGGCAGGCGCTGCTTCAGCACCCGCTGGGCGTCACCCCGCTGCCCGACGGCTCGGTCGCGGTCAGCGACACGTACAACCACGCGCTGCGCCGCTTCGACCCCGCCACCGGCGAGGTCGCCACGCTCGCCACGGATCTGCGCGAGCCCAGCGACGCGGTGCTGGTCGGCGGGGACATCGTGGTCGTCGAGTCGGCCCGGCACCGGCTGACCCGGCTGCGGCTGCCGGAGGAGGCGGTACGGGTGGAGTCGGTCGCGCACCGCACGCGGCGTGCGGCGACCGAGGTGGCCCCGGGCAGGCTGGAGCTCGACGTGATCTTCCAGGCTCCCGCGGGTCAGAAGCTGGACACCCGGTACGGGCCGTCGACCCGGCTGCTGGTCTCCTCGACCCCGCCGGAGCTGTTGCTCGCGGGCGAGGGCGCGGACACCGATCTGAGCCGTGCGCTGGAGCTGAACCCCGCGGTGGCGGAGGGCGTGCTCCACGTCTCCGCGATGGCCGCCTCGTGCGACGACGATCCGGCGAACGAGTACCCCGCCTGCCACGTGCACCAGCAGGACTGGGGCGTCCCGGTCCGCCTCACGGCCGACGGGGCGACCCGCCTGCCGCTGGTGCTCGCCGGGATGGACGCGTAACCACGCGTCGCCGGGGAGGAGTCCCGGTCCCCGTCAGTACGGGCGACGGGGCTCCTCCTCGATGACCGGGGCCGCCGGCGGCATGACCACGCGACGGCGCCGCGCGATGCTGGTGAACGTCGCCACGCCGATCAGGCCGACGAGCATCAGGATGATGCCGACCAGGTCGACGTTGACGCCGCTCATCTCCCAGTCGGTGGCGAAGGTGAGAATCGCTCCCACCGCTATCAGGACGATGCAGCCACCCAGTCCCATGACGTGTGTCTCCTTCGTGAGGATTCTTCGTCAACCCCGGATACCCGGGCGGCTGCCGCCCATGTGTCACAAGGGTTCCGCTATCCCTGGAGGAACGCGGCCAGCGCGCCCGCGAGGAGGAACGGGTCGTCGGCGGCGCACAGTTCGCGGGCGCTGTGCATGGACAGGATGGCCACGCCGATGTCGACGGTGCGGATGCCGTGGCGGGCCGCGGTGATCGGGCCGATGGTGGTGCCGCAGGGCATCGAGTTGTTGGACACGAAGGACTGGAACGGCACTCCGGCCCGCTCGCAGGCGTCGACGAACACCGCGCGGCCCGAACCGTCGGTCGCGTAGCGGTTGTTGACGTTCACCTTGAGGATGGGGCCGCCGCCGGCGCGCGGGTGGTGCGTCGGGTCGTGCCGCTCCGCGTAGTTGGGGTGCACGGAGTGGCCGGTGTCGGAGGAGAGGCAGACGGTGCCGGCGAGGGCGCGGGCCCGGTCCTCCAGGGAGCCGCCGCGGGCCAGCACGGAGCGCTCCAGCACGGTGCCGAGCAGCGGGCCGTCGGCGCCGGTGTCGGACTGCGAGCCGGTCTCCTCGTGGTCGAAGGCGGCGAGCACCGGGATGTACGGCAGGTCGTCGACGGCGGCCACGGCGGCCAGCGCGGCGGTGCCGGCGTGCACCGAGAGCAGGTTGTCCATCCGCGGCCCGGCCAGCAGTTCGCGGTCGCGGCCCAGGTAGGCGGGGGCCTCCACGGAGTGGGTCATCAGGTCCCAGCCGGCGACCGAGCCGCGCTCCAGGCCGGCCTCGTCCTCCACGAAGGCGATCAGGTCGCCCTCGGCGACGTCGTCGCCCAGGCCCCAGACGGGCTGCATGTGGCGCTGCTGGTCCAGCTTGAGTCCGTCGGTGTGGACGGAGCGGTCCATGTGGATGGCGAGCTGCGGGACGCGCAGCAGCGGACGGTCGACGTTCACCAGGCGGGTGCTGCCGTCGCGCAGGGTCAGCCGGCCGGCCAGGCCCAGGTCGCGGTCGAGCCAGGAGTTGAGCAGCGGGCCGCCGTAGATCTCGACCGCGACCTGCCGCCAGCCCTGGGAACCGGTGTCGGGCAGCGGCTTGACGCGGAGGTTGGGGGAGTCGGTGTGCGCGCCGACGATGCGGAACGGGGTGTGCGGGGCCGCGCCCTCGGGCACGAACCAGGCGATCAGCGCGCCGCCGCGGATCACGTAACGGCCGCCGGCCGAGGCGTCCCAGGCGTCCGTCTCCGACAGCTCGCGGAACCCGGCCTCCCGGAGCTTCGCGGCGGCGTTGGCCACGGCGTGGTACGGCGACGGGGAGGCCGCCAGGTAGGTCATCAGGTCGTCGGTGTGGCCGCGGTCGAAGCGGACGGGTGCGCTCATGGGAGCCAGCCTAGAGTGCGGCGGTCCGTGGGCTTCGGCGCCCACCGGGCGACCGGGCGGCCCGGGCGGTCCCGCCCCGCGGGGGGTGATGGCCGCCGGGCCGCGGCGGCCGTCACCGGCGCAGCGCCTCCACCGGTTCGATCCTGGCGGCCCGCCAGGCCGGGTAGATGCCGGCGACGACGCCGGTCACCAGGCCGATGACCGGGGCGGCGGCGACCGTGCCGGGGTGGATGACCGGTGTCCAGTCCCGGGCGATCGCCACGCCGACCACCGCGACCGTTCCGACGCTGGTGCCGACGAGCCCGCCCAGGGTGCCCAGGACGCCGGACTCGGCGAGGAACTGGCTGGTGACGTGCCGTCCCCTGGCGCCGAGGGCACGGCGCAGGCCGATCTCGCCGGTCCGTTCCAGGACGGCGACCAGCGTGGTGTTGGCGATGCCGACCGCGCCGATGACCAGGCAGATCGCGGCGAGCAGCAGGAACAGCTGGTTCAGGTCGGAGGTGACGGAGGTGCGCAGCAGTTTCGGGTCCGGCGGCGGAACGGACTTCAGGTACTCGGGATGGTCGGGACGCAGCGCGACGGGCGCCTCCTCGGCGATCTGCCGGGCGGCTCCGACCTTGGTGGAGATCAGCATCTCGGCCTTGGCCGACGGCCCCCACAGTTCCCGGGCGACGGTGTCGGGGACGAGCACCGCGGTCAGGAGGTCCGACTTGCGTTCCACGTCGTCGACGATGCCGATGACGGTGAACGGCTGGTCGCCGATGAACAGCGCGGGCCGGGTCTCCAGCGTGGTGATGCCCAGCCGGCCGGCGACGGCGCTGCCGACGACCGCGACCCGCTGCCGGCTGCCGGCGTGGAAGGCGTCGTAGGCCCTGCCTTCCTGGAGGTGGGCCACCGCCGCGCCGAGGACTCCGGGCGAGGCCGCCACCACGTCGACGGGCTGGTCCGAGCCGTCGCCCACCGGGGAGGAGCGCACGGCCGGGGCGCCGTCGGGAGGCTGCACCTTCCAGTGGACGCCCGCGTGTCTCACCCCGGCGAGCTTCTCGATCCGCTCGCCGGCGTCCTCGGGGAAGGAGGGGCCGGCGAATTCGTCCTTGTCCCGGGCGACGTCCTCGACGGTGACCTCGGTGGCGGTCAGCAGGTTGAACCGCTCGTCGATCTGCGAGGACGCGGTGGCCGTCAGGCCGAGCACGGCGACGAAGGTGCCCACGCCCAGGACGGTGCCGAGGGCGGTGAGACCGGACCGGCCGGGGCGCTGCAGCATCCCGGCCAGCGCCTCGCCCAGCAGGTCCCGCAGGGCGAACCGGGAGGACTCGACGAGAGGCGCGCCGGGGGCCGGAGGGGCGCCCCGGCGGCCGGGGCGGCGCGGTGAACAGCGCGGCGAGAGCCTGCCGAACGGGTTCATCCGGCCATCGCCTCCTCCCGCAGCACCCCGTCGCGGATGGCGACGGTGCGCCGGCCGCGCGCCGCGACCTCCTGGTCGTGGGTGATCAGCACGATGGTCATGCCCTCGTGGTGCAGTTCCTCCAGCAGGCGCAGCACGGTCTGCGCGTTGGCGGTGTCGAGGTTTCCGGTGGGCTCGTCGCAGAGCAGCAGCGACGGGCGGCCCACCAGGGCCCTGGCGATGGCGACGCGCTGCCGTTCGCCGCCGGACATCCGGGACGGGAGCGCGTCGACGCGGTGGCCGAGGCCGACGCGGCGCAGCGCCTCACGGGCCCGTCGCGTCCTCTCCCGCCGCGGGGTGGCCCGGTAGACCATGGCCAGGGCGACGTTCTCCAGGGCGCTGCGGTGGGGCATCAGGTGGAAGGACTGGAACACGAAGCCGATGCGGCGGCCGCGCAGCGCGGTGCGGTCGGCGTCCTTCAACGAGCCGGTGTCGATGCCGTCCAGCAGGTAGGCGCCCGCGGTGGGGGCGTCCAGCAGTCCGGCGAGGTTGAGGAAGGTGGACTTGCCGGAGCCCGAGGGGCCGACGACGGTCACGAAGTCCCCGTGCCGGATGGTCAGGTCGCACGGGCGGAACGCCTCGACCGGCGGTGGCCCGGGGTAGGTGCGGGCCACCTGGCGGAACTCGATCACCGGTGGCCGCCCGGCGGCACCGTCCGGTCCGGCCACGGCGGCGGTACCGTCCGATCGGGTCACGGCGGCGGCACCGTCCGGTCCGGTCACGGCGCCCCTCCGGCGTCCGTGCCGGCGGCCCGCCGTACGCCGGTGAGCACCTTGTCCCCTTCGGTGAGCGTGCCCTTGTCCTCCGGTGTGACCTGCACGTAGCCGTCGCCGCTCGCGCCGGTCCGCACGGGCACCCGCCGTTGGGCGCCTGTCCCGTCGACGACGGTGACCAGGGTCCTGCCGTCGGTGCCGGAGGCCACCGAGGTCACCGGCACGCTGAGCACGGGACCGTCGGTCGAGGCGGCCTGCACGGTGAGCCGGACGTCCTGGCCGGCGAGGTCGCCGGGGAGGGCCTTGCCGGGCCGGACGACCATGAGGAAGCCGGACCTGCCGGCCGGCTGGGTCCCCTGGTCGCCCTGTTCGGCGGTGCCGGCGGCCTGCTCGGCGGACGGGGAGTCGGCCACCGACTGCACGGTGCCCTTGGCGGCGGTACCGGTGATCTCGGAGAGGATGTCGGTCTTCATGCCGGACTTCACCAGGCCCTGCTGGTGTGCCTGGAGGTAGCCCTGGACGACGAGTTCGCCCGAGGACACCTTCATCACCGGGCCCGACACCTCGGTGCCGACCGAGGCCGAGAGGCTCGCGACGCGCGCCGGGAAGGACTTCAGGAAGACGACCTCGGAGGACGGCAGCATGGCGCCGGACGCCGCCTGCGCCTCGGCGAGGTCGGTGCGGGCCTCCGCCAGGTCCTCCTGGGCGCGGGCCAGGTTCTTGCGGGGGCCCTCCAGTCCGTTCTGCGCGTCGCCGCCGCTCGCGCTCCCTCCGCCGCTCGCGCCGGGGGCGTTCGGGGCGGGGCTCTGGGCCGCCGTGCCGTCCGACGCCTCGTCCCCTTCCCCGTCCGCGTCGCCGCTGCCGTTCCCGGAACCCGCGGTGGCGTCGCCGGCGCCCGCCTGCGCGGCGTCCTCCGCGTCGTCCAGGGCGTCCTGCGCGTCGGCCACCGCGCGCTCCAGCGACTTCACCTGGTCCTCGGCGGCCTCCACCTCGGTGTCGTCCTCGCCGCCCGCCGGTACCGGGTCGTAGCCGAGGGAGCCGTAGAGGGCGGTGACGGCGGCCTTGGTGCCGGATCCGTAGGTGCCGGACGGGTCCGGCGAGGTGCCGTGACCGAGTCCGGCCAGCGCCTTCTGCAACTGGACGACGTCGGCGCCCTCGGAGCCCGGCTTGAGGTCGCGGTACACCGGCAGGTCACCCTTGAGCGCGATCACCGGGCGGCCGGAGACCTCGATCAGCACCCTGCCGGGGGAGATCTTCGCCCCCGCCTTCAGCGGGGTCTTGGTCACGGTCGGCGCGCCGCCGCCCCCGTCCTCGCCGCCGACGGCCGAGGGGGTGACGTCCACGCTCTGTTCCGCGACCACGGTGCCGCGCAGGATCACGGACGTGGTGAGCACCTTGCGTTCGGCCGGGGCGGTCAGCACGTCCGCGGGCGGCGCCTTCGACTCGGCGGCCGCCTGGGCCGGTGACTTGATCAGCATGGAGGCGCCCAGCCCGGTGCCGGTGAGGGCGACCGCGCCGGCCGTCACGGCGATCAGCCACCGGCGGCCGCGGGCCGCACCGCTCGGCGCGGCGCCGCCCGCGGGGTCGTCGTCCCCGGCCGCCGCCGGAGCCGGTGCGGGCTCCTCCGTCGCGAGGACCGCCGTGTCCTCGAGGAAGGGCTCCTCCCCCGGGCCGGAGGTGTCCTTGCGTCTGCCGAAGCCCCCGAAGGGTCCGCGCCCCGTCATCAGTTGCTCTCGAGCGCGCTCTTGGCGTTGGCGAGGTAGCCCTTGTTCCACTCGGCCATGACCTCGAACTCCTCGGCGTGCTGGTCGATGGCCTCCTGCTGGAGGGGCACGATCACCTTGAGCCAGGCCTGCTCCAGGGCCGCCTTCTTGTTGCAGGAGCTGTCCGCGACGGCGACCTGCTTCTCCTCGTCGGTCGCGACGGCGGAGACCCGGGCGCCCTCGGACGGCTTGGACGCCTTGGCCGTGCCCTTGCCCAGGAAGCGGCCCGCGGCCTCCCGCGGGTGGGCGAAGACGAAGCCCTGCTCCTTCATGCAGGAGCCCCACTTCTGGACGGCCTTGGTGAGGGCCTGGTCGGACTCCGCCTGCTGCGTGGTGGCGCGGACGACCTCGTCCACCTTGCCGCCGGCGTCGTTCACGTCGGGCAGACCGTCGGACAGCTTGCGGTCGACCTCGCCCTTGCAGCCGCCCTTCGGCACCGCCTTGCCGTTGACCGTGGCGGCGCCGGTGCCCAGGCGCACGGCGTTCTCGGCGTCCGAGCCCGCCTTGCCGTCGCCGCGGTCGGTCGCGACCGTCCCGCCGCCCTTGGGGTGGTAGCCGTACGCCGAGGCGTGGTCGGACGGCAGCATCCGGTAGTCGGAGTCCCGCACCGGCTTCTCGGTCCCGGTCTCGTCGCCCGCGGCGGCGGTGTCGGTGAAGCCGTACTTCTCCATGCACTGCTGCATCAGCAGGTCCGAGGCCCGGCGGATGGTGCGGCTGTCGTCCTCGGACAGCTCGGAGTAGGCGGCCAGCGGCAGCGCCTGGGACGTGGTGCCGTTTCCGGCCTGCGCGGCGGAGGCGCCCTTGCCCTTCGACGCGCCGTCCTCGTCGGAGGCGCCGCAGGCGGTGACCGCCGTCAGCAGGAGGGCCGGCAGGGCGCAGCGCAGCGCGGTGCGGTGGGCGGAGCTGAGCTTCATGTCTGTTCTCCGGATACGGGGATGGACGGTCGGTGGGTGCGGGTGTGGTCAGCCCTTGTGCCGCGCGAGGACCTCACGGGCGTTGGCCAGCCGGGTCTCGCGGTCCTTCCCGGCCGCCTCCAGCTCGGAGGTGTGCCGTGCCATGAGGGCCCGCTCGGCGGCGCTCTCGGCCTTGTGCCAGACGGCGACGAGACCGGTCCGCTCCTTGCAGGCCACGTCGGCGACCGCGGTGCGCTTCTCGGCGTCGTCGGCCGGCGGGTCGCGGGGGAAGGACTTGTCGTTGGGCGGCTCGAGCGGGCTCCGGTAGGAGAAGCCCTTCTCCTTCATGCACGCGGACCAGGCGGCGAAGACCGCGACCACCTTCGGGTCCTTCTGGGAGTCCCGGTAGGCCTCGGCGTAGATGTCCCTGGTGACCGGTGTCAGGTCGCGGTTGTCGTCACGCTCGGCCAGGGTGCGCCGGGCCTCGCCCAGACAGCCGCCCTCGGGGACCGGGCGCCCCTTGTACTCGGTGGTCTTCGGGACGTCCGCGTACGGCATGGGGGAGCCGTCCTCCTCGTAGGCCGTTCCCCCCGTGATGAGCGTCAGCGCCGTGTCGTCCGGCTGCTGTTGCTCCGCGTCCGGCCCCGGGGAGGCCGCCAGGCCCGGGGGAAGCCGGTAGCCGTGGTCGCGGGCCCACGCCTCGACGGTGACGCCGTAGGGGGCCTCGGGCGACGGCTCGGTCACGTCGGTGTGGGGCGAGCGGTAGTCCGCGCCGAGATCGGCGAGACATTCGTTGACGAGCAGCTGCTCCGCGGCGCGGAGTTCGGCGAGCTCGCCGTTGTCGAGCCGGTACCGGTCGATCGGCATTTTCAAGGGGGCGGGAATGCGTAATTCCTCTTTCGACACCGAGGCGGAGGCGGAAGGGGAATTCCCGGCTTCCTTTTCCGTTCCGGTTCCACTCGAACAGGAGGTGAGAAATGCGCAGGCGGTCAGCAACAACAAGGGCGCGAGGCCCTGCTTGGCGAAAGAGTGCATCGTTCCGCTCATGGAGGTGGGGAGAGGGACGGGTGCCCGCCTTTCGGCGGGCACCCTCTTCCTCGGATCCGGAGTTCGGTCTACCAGAAGCTGTGCGAGGCGTTCTCGTTGTAGACGTTGTCGAACTGGCCGTCGCCGGTACCGGCGGGCAGGGTGTCCGAACGGCCCGTGTAGGTGCCGTTGTTGAAGTTGCTGTTGTACCAGATGCTGACGTGCAGGTACGTCTCGAAGTTGAAGCCGCCGGCGGCGTTGTTCTTGACGACCTGCCCCTTGCCGTTCCCGGTGCTCAGGTAGGTGTTGTCGGCCAGGTTGGCGTCGTTGTAGAAGAAGTCCGACCGCGAGCCCGCGTAGCCGGTGTTGAAGTAGTAGCAGAGCTCGCCGGTGTTGCAGGAGCCGTCCCGGTCCGCGGCCGCGGCCGGGGTGGAGAGGGCCAGGCCCAGGCCGGCGGCGGTCGTGACCGCGGCGAGCAGAACCGCGCTGAAGCGCTTGGTCATGAAAGTCTCTTCCTCGGTTTCTCGACTGACAGGTGTCGACACCGGGAATGGGCGTTTCCGCCGTGTTTCCCGAGGCCGACATCCACGCTACCGAGGGAGATCCAAAAGCCTGCCGGCCATTTGTCCTGATGCCGTTGATCTTGACGGCGAATTCGGGCCACGGTGAATACAGCGAGCGAAGATCGTCTCTTGCGGGAATGTTTGGTTCCTCCCGATAAGGGAGGGGGGCACCCGTGTTGATCAAGACGCGCTCCGAGGGCGGTCAACATTGGCCCGATTCGAATGCTTGTTCACGGAGGGGTCCACCCACAGCTCCCAGCGCGGGCTGGTGGCGACCGACCGGAGCTGCTCCGGCGCCAGTTCGGTTCCTGTGGCGACGACGACCACGCGGATGCCGTCGGGGCGCAGGACGTCCGCCGCGTACTCGCCGGAGCGGTTCTCACGGCTCAGCAGGACCGAGCCGTCGCTCAGGCTGGAGGAACGGCACCGGTCGTCGTCCTGGTCCGGGCAGGCCTGACGCTCGGCGAGTTCGTCCCCGGTCGCCTTCCCCGGGTCCGGCTGCCGGCTCCTGCCGCCGGAGTCCTTGCCGCGACCCCGGGCGGGGTCGGAGGCGGCGGGGTCCTGCGGCTCCCCGGTGCCGGCGAGGCCCGCCTGCAGCCAGACGGTGACCTTCCCCCCGCCGGCCAGGGTGACCTGGCCGCGGACCTGGACGACCGGGTGGTGGGGCACGCTGTCCGTGCCGGAGAACTCGGCCACCTCGGGCCGGCCGGGGAGGAGTTCCGCCAGCAGCGCGGCCGCGGCGGCCCCGGTGACGGGCTCCTTGCCGACGGGCGCCGAGGCGCCGGGGCCCGCGGGCCCCGGCGGCAGGGCGACGGTGGCCGGCCGGTCCGGGTCCCCTGGCAGGGCCAGGACGAGCGAGGCGCAGGTCAGCGCGGCCGCGGCGACGCAGGCGGTGCTCCAGGCGGCGACCCGCCTGCGGCGCCGGATGTGGTTCCCCCTGGTGATCGCGCCGGACACCAGGTGATCTGTGCGCAGGGGGATGCCCTCCAGGGCGGCGGTGATGTCGCGGGAGAGTTCGCCGCCGAAGCGCAGGTCGTCCTGCGGGGTCGGGTCGTGCCGCATGGTGCACCGTCCTTTCCGGTGGCGGATCGGCGTTCGGTCATGGGGTGAGGCGGGACGCCGCGGAGTCAGACCATCGCCGTGGACCCCTGTTCCTCGCCGATCAGCTTGCGCAGCTTCGCCAGCGCACGGCTGCTGCGGTTGCGGACGGTGCTCTGGCTCATCCCGAGCATCGACGACGTCTCCTGGACGCTGCGGTCCTCCCAGTAGCGGAGGACCACGACCGCGCGGTCCCGCTTCTGGAGCTTGCCGAGGGCGGCGACGAGGGTGACGCGCAGTGCGCCGTCGCCCTCCTCCGCCGCCTCCTCCTCGGGCAGCACCGCCACCGGCTGTTCCGAGGAACGGCGCAGTCGCTTGTGGGAGATGTAGGTGCGCATCAGGACGGTGTGGGCGTAGGCGTGCGGGCTCTCCGCCCGGCGGACCCGCGACCAGGCGGCGTAGACCTTGCCGAGGGCGGTCTGCACCAGGTCCTCCGCGAGGTGCCAGTCGCCGCACATCAGCAGGGCGGAGCGGAACAGCCGCGGCGTCACGGCACGGGCGAAGGCCTGGAAGTCGTCGAGCGCACCGGCAGTCCGCACTCGTCCCCGCCCTTCCCTCGGTTCAGCTCCTCACCCGTATGACGCTTCGGCGGTACGGGTGTGTCGCAGGGGTCCGGGAAATTTTTTTCCGGGGGTCCGGGGACGCGGGACGACGCGGGACACGGACAGGCGAAACGGCCTGTGCCCCCGCCGGAGGGCGGGGGCACAGGCCGTCGGGCCGGGAGGCGTCAGCCGGATCAGAAGGCCTCTTCGGGCAGCTCCATGATGTCCAGGTCGACGCTCTGGGCGACCTTGCGGGCGAGGGTGACGCCCGGCAGCACGGTCTTCGCGAAGAACTTCGCGGCCGCGATCTTGCCGGTGTAGAACGCGACGTCCTTGCCGGTGGCGGTCTGCAGCTTCTCGACGGCCACGGCCGCGCCCTTGAGCAGCAGGTAGCCGACGATCACGTCACCGGCGGCCATCAGCAGCCCGGTGGTGTTGAGGCCGACCTTGTAGATGTTCTTGACGTCCTCCTGGGAGGCCATCAGGTCGTTCAGCAGCTGGCCGACGATCGCCTCGAGCTCACCGGCCGCGCGGCCGAGCTGCTCGCGGGAGGCGGCCAGGTCCTCGCCGCCGATGTTCTGGCCGATGAAGGACTTGATCTCCTCGGCGATCGCGGTGAGCGGGGCGCCGCCGGTGCGGACGATCTTCCGGAAGAAGAAGTCCTGGCCCTGGATCGCCGTGGTGCCCTCGTAGAGGGTGTCGATCTTGGAGTCCCGGATGTACTGCTCGATCGGGTACTCCTGGAGGAAGCCGGAGCCGCCGAAGGTCTGCAGGGACTGCGCCAGCTGCTCGTAGCCCTTCTCGGAGCCGTAGCCCTTGACGATCGGGAGCAGCAGGTCGTTGAGGGCCTGCTCGGCGGAGGCGTCCTCGCCGTTCGCCTCCTTGACCTGGATGGCGTCCTGGACGGAGGCGGTGTACGTCACCAGGGCGCGCATGCCCTCGGCGTACGCCTTCTGCGTGAGCAGGGAGCGGCGGACGTCGGGGTGGTGGGTGATGGTGACCTTCGGGGAGCCCTTGCCGCCGGCCAGGTCGTTGCCCTGGACGCGCTCCTTGGCGTACTCCAGCGCGTTGAGGTAGCCGGTGGAGAGGGTGGAGATCGCCTTCGTGCCGACCATCATGCGGGCGAACTCGATGATGAGGAACATCTGGCGGATGCCGTCGTGCTTGTCGCCGACCAGCCAGCCCTTGGCGGGGTGCTGGTCGCCGAAGGTCATCTCGCAGGTGTTCGAGGCCTTGAGACCCATCTTGTGCTCGACGTTGGTGGCGTAGACGCCGTTGCGCTCGCCCAGCTCACCGGTCTCGAAGTCGAACTCGTACTTCGGGACGAGGAAGAGGGACAGGCCCTTGGTGCCGGGGCCGGCGCCCTCGGGGCGCGCGAGCACGTAGTGGAGGATGTTCTCCGACATGTCGTGCTCACCGGACGTGATGAAGCGCTTGACGCCCTCGATGTGCCAGGAGCCGTCCTCCTGCTGGACCGCCTTGGTGCGGCCGGCGCCGACGTCGGAGCCCGCGTCGGGCTCGGTGAGCACCATGGTGGCGCCCCACTGACGCTCGACGGCGATCTCCGCGATCTTCTTCTGGACCTCGTTGCCCTCGTCGTACAGGACGCCGGCGAAGGCCGGACCGGAGGCGTACATCCAGATGGCCGGGTTCGAGCCGAGCAGCAGCTCCGCGTACGACCAGATGAGGGAGCGCGGCGCCGGGGTGCCGCCGATCGCCTCGGGCAGGCCGAGGCGCCAGTACTCGGAGTCCATGAAGGCCTGGTAGCTCTTCCGGAAGGACGCCGGAACGGGCGCGGTGTTGGTGGTGGGGTCGAACACCGGGGGGTTGCGGTCCGCGTCGGCGAAGGACTCGGCCAGCTCGTTCTCCGAGAGGCGGGCTACCTCTTCGAGGATGCTGCGAGCGGTGTCGACGTCCATCTCCGCGAACGGGCCGGTGCCGTACAGCTTGTCGCGCCCGAGGACCTCGAAGAGGTTGAACTCGATGTCGCGGAGGTTCGACTTGTAGTGCCCCATCGACGGCTCCGTAAGGGATCAGGTGGCGGTTCCGGCGGTCTACCGGCAGGTAACAACGATGATGCTACCCGTCGGTAATAAGCCGCAACCCCGCATGGGCCATCTGTGACCGAACACTCCCGCCCTGGCGGCATCGTGCCTGGTGGAGGGGGTGTTGGGTCTCCGGGCTGTTACCGGCGGTAGCCCGCGGGTCGGCCTGCGCCGCCGGGAAATCGCGTGGCCCGCACGCTCCGCCCCCGCCTGTCGTCGCCGCATGACCGCGACGAAGAGGACGACGAGCACCACGACCCTCTGGCGCCCCGTGGGCCCGGAGGAGCTGGCGCTGGTCGCGGCGTCCGGTCACCGTGCCTGGCCGCCGCGGCTGCCGGAGCAGCCGATCTTCTACCCGGTGCTCAACGAGGACTACGCCGTCCGCATCGCCCGGGACTGGAACGTGCCTGCCTCCGGATCGGGCTACGTGACCCGCTTCGAGGTGGAGAGCGACTTCCTGGCCCGCTACCCGGTCCGTCAGGCCGGCGGCGAGACCATCCTGGAGCTCTGGGTGCCGGCCGAGGAGCTGGACGAGTTCAACCGCCACATCGTCGGGCGCATCGAGGTCGTGCGGGAGTTCCACGCCCCGCGGTGAGCCGGGTGCGGCACGATGGACGCGTGGCCGCCGTGAAGCAGCAGCAGGAGCCCGGCGGCGGACGCCGGGGCGCCGGACGTACCGTCGCCACCTGGGGCTGCGCGGCGCTCCTGGCGGGGACCTCCGCCGTGACGGCGTTCCGGGTCGCCGACGCCGACGGCCCCACCCCGGTGCCGCAACTGCTCGCGTTCCTGCCCTGGTTGCTGGTCCCGGCCGGTCTGGGACTGCTGTGCGCGCTGCCCGCCCGGCGTCCGGCCCTGGCCGTCTGGGGAGCGGGGCTGACCGCGCTCCTGGCCTGGTACACGGCCGCGCCCGGCGCGGTCCGCGCCGCCGAGGGGGTTCCGGCGGCCGAGGGGGCTCCCTCGGCCGAGCTGCGGGTGCTGACCGCCAACCTGCAGTTCGGGCAGGCCGCCGACGCCCTGGTGGACCTCGTCCGGCGTGAGGAGCCGGACCTGGTCTTCGTCCAGGAGTGCGACCCCGCCTGCGTGCGGGAGCTGGCCGGCGCCCTCGCCGCCACCCATCCGCACCACCACGCGGTGGAGGCACGGGGCCCGGCCGGGTCGGTGATCCTCTCGCGGCGGCCCCTGACGCCGGCCGCGGGCGTCCCGGCGGAGATGGGGCAGCCGGGCGCCTTCGTCGAGGCGGACGGCCACCGGGTGCGGCTCCAACTGGCCCACCCCTCTCCCCCGACCCCGGGGCGGCTCGCCGCCTGGCGCACGGAGCTGGACGGCCTGCGCCGCTGGGCCCGGGCGCAGGGTGCCCGCGGGCCCGCGGCCCGGGAGGGCGGAGCCGCCGCCGAGGACACCCCCGTGATCCTCGCCGGCGACTTCAACGCCTCCCGCGACCACGCCGCCTTCCGCCGCCTGCTGGACGACGGGGACCTCGCGGACGCGGCCGCCCTGGCCGGCGCCGCCCGCGCGACCAGCTGGCCGGTGACGGGCGGGCCGGCCCCGGGCGTCCAGATCGACCATGTGCTGGTCTCCGCCGGGTTCGCCGCCCGGGACGCGCGCTTCCTGGAGATGGAGGGCTCGGACCACCGGGCCCTGCTGGTGACCCTCGCCCTCCGTCGTTAGTTCTCCTCCGCCGGGTCCTGCCCGGCGTCAGACACCGATGTCCTCGCCGTCCTTCCGCCACACGGCGACCACGGAGGGCCGGACGTAGGTGCCCGGACCGTCGGGCCACTGCGAGGCCGGGTGGGCGACGTCGGCCCCGGCGATCTCGCCCGGGTGCTGCACCGACACCAGGACCCGCCGGTCCTGGACGACCGGACCGCAGGTCTCCGCGCCCTTCGGCATGGTCAGGAACTGCTTGAGCTCACCGCGCCGCTCGCCCGTGGTGGCCACGCCGAACAGGCCGTCGTGGTTGCCGAGCGCGTTGCCGTCGGTGGAGATCCACAGGTTGCCGTGCGGGTCGAACGCCACGTTGTCCGGGCAGGAGATGGGGCTGACCTTCTCCTTGGGGAAGCCGGCGAAGTAGGTCGCCGGGTCCGTCGGGTCGCCCGCGACCAGGAACAGCTTCCAGGCGAAGGTGAGGGCGTCGGCGCGGTTGCGGGACTCGGTGAGCTCCAGGACCTGGCCGTGCTTGTTGAGGTTGCGCGGGTTGGCCTCGTCCGCACCGGGCTTGTTGGTCTTGCCGCGGTCGGTGTTGTTGGTGAGCGCGATGTACACCTTGCCGGTGCGCGGGTTGGGCTCGACGTCCTCGGGGCGGTCCATCTTGGTGGCCTGCCGCTTGTCGGCCGCTATGCGGGTGAAGACGAACACCTCCTCGGCGGTCATGCCGTCGACGTGCGAGACGGCGCCCCTGGCGGTGGCGGTGGCCAGCGGGACCCACGTGCCGCCGCCGTCGAACTCGCCGTCGGAGGGCAGCTTGCCGGTGCCGTCGAACTCGGCGGCCGGGGAGTCGCCGGTGAACCGGGCGACGTACAGCGTCCCCTCGTCCAGCAGCGTCAGGTTGTGCTCGCGGGCCGCACGGGAGGTGCCCTTCGCCATCCGCTTCGAGCCGACGAACTTGTAGACGTAGTCGAAGCGCTCGTCGTCGCCGGAGTAGATCACCGGGCGGCCGTCGTCGGTGAGACGCACGGTCGCGGCCTCGTGCTTGAAACGGCCCAGCGCGGTGTGCTTGCGCGGAGTCGAGTCCGGGTCGGTGGGGTCGAACTCGACGACCCAGCCGAAGCGGTGGACCTCGTTGGGCTCCTGGGCGACGTCGAAGCGCTTGTCGAAACGCTCCCACTTGCGCTCGGTGGCGCCGGTGCCGATGCCGTACCGGGCGTCGGTGGGGCGCGAGGCGTTGGCGAAGTACTGGTTGAAGTTCTCCTCGCCGTGCAGTGTGGTGCCCCACGGGGTGGTGCCGCCCGCGCAGTTGTTGAGGGTGCCGAGGACCGTGCGGCCGGTCGGGTCGGCGGAGGTCTTCAGCAGGTCCGAGCCGGCCGCGGGACCGGTGAGCCGGAACTCGGTGGTGGCGGTGACACGGCGGTTGAGGTGGTGACGGCGGACCGGGCGCAGCGCGCCGGTGCGACGGTCTTCCTCGACGACCACGGCGGACAGGCCGTGTGCCGCCCAGGCGATCTCCACCTGGGCGGGGGTCGGGTTCGCGGCGTCGTAGTCGCGGAACATCAGGATCTCGTCGGTGTACTCGTGGTTGGCGACGAGGATCTGACGGTGCGGCTCGCCCCGTAGCGGGAGCAGCGCCAGGAAGTCGTTGTTGTAGCCGAACTGGCCGGCCTGGGCGGCGGCACTCTGGTGCTCCGGGTCGAACTCCGGGGCGCCGCGCAGGATCGGTTCGCCCCAGCGGATCACCACGTTCTGGCCGTAGCCGTCGGGGACGGTGACCTGGTCCGCGGTGTTCGGCGCGACCGGCGTGAAGCGCAGGCCGCGGGCGCCCTCCGCCTTTCCGGGCCTCCCGGGGCTCCCAGGGTGGCGGCCCTGACCGGCCCCGGTGGCGGGCGTGGCCTGCGCGGGCTCGGCGCCCAGGGCCGTGGTGGCGCCGGCCGCGGCGGCGACCGTCACCACGGCGGCGGCGCGCATCACCGAGCGGCGGCTGACGGCGCCGGCCACGATGTCGCCGATGTACTCGTTGTCGCTGGTGTTCGGGACCGCGTGGAAACAGGCGTCACCGCACCGGAAACGACAGGTCAGGGCGGACCGGCCGCCGGGGTGAGCGGCGGACGGCGTTCCGATGAGCGGCAGCGGTTTGCGCACTTCGTTTCTCCCCTTGTGCCCTAGGTGTGGGCGTGACGCTAGGGAGGAAGACGTGCGGGAACGGATCGTGCGGGTGAACGGAGGCTGAACCGAGGGCAGCGATACGGGTCCTGCGGCGCGGGACCGGTCATCGCGGGCGTCCTCAAACCCCTTCGGGGCATGTGTGCACCCGATGGGACGCGTCCGGTCGGGTGCGGCCGGGGGCCCGGGGCGTGCGCCCCTTACCGAGCGGCCCCAAGGGGGCCGCTAACCTTACGTGTCCGTCCTGGCCAGGGTTCGACGGGCTTCAGCTCCTCCGAAGGGTAGCGACACATGGGCATCTTCTCTCTCCTGCGGAACAAGTTCGGAAAGGCGCGGAAGGAACGCGCTGCCGATGCGGAGCCCACGGTCCCGGCGCAGGGTGGCGCCCCGGACGAGGCGTCCTCTTCTTCCTCTTCTTCCGCTTCTTCCGCTTCTTCCACCACTTCTCCTGCCTCCGCTTTGGATTCCTCCTCGGCCGCCGAGCCCGACGCCTCGGCGAAGGTGTCGGCGCCGGCCTCCTCGCCCGAGCAGCCGACCGGGGACACGGAGCACGAGCTGGTGTCCGCCGCGTTCGACGGCGTCGCCATCCCGTCGCCCGCCGCGCCGGGTGACGACGCCGTCCCGGCGGCCAGAGAGTCCGCCGCCGACGGGAAGGCCGCCGACGGGAAGGCCGGCGACGGGAAGGCCACCGATGAGAAGGCCGCCGACGGCACCCCGGTGCCGCAGGCCGTGGCCGAGCCGGAGGACCTCGCCGAGGCGGAGGCCAAGATCGAGGCCCGCATCGAGGAGGTGAAGGAGGAGGGGACCGGCGAGGACGCCGATGCCACCGCCCCTGCTCCTGACGCCGCCGAGGACGAGGCCGCCGCGGAGGAGCCCGCCGCGCAGGACGACGCCGAGGCCGGGAGCAAGGACGCCGAGGCGGCTGCGGAGACCCCCGCCGAGGACGAGAAGCCTGCGGCGAAGCCCGCGGAGGCCGAGGCCGAGCCCGCCGCGAAGGCCGACGAGGACGAGGCGCCCGCGAAGGCCGAGCCCACCGAGGACAAGGCCGCCGCGAAGGACGAGCCCGCGGCTAAGGATGAGGCCGCCGCCAAGGGCAAGGCTGCCGCGAAGGACGAGCCCGCCGCGAAGGATGAGGCCCCCGCCAAGGATGAGGCCGCCGCAAAGGACGAGCCCGCGGCTAAGGATGAGGCCCCCGCCAAGGACGAGCCCGCGGCGAGGGATGAGGCCGCCGCCAAGGGCAAGGCCGCCGCGAAGAACGAGCCCGCCGCGAAGGATGAGGCTCCCGCGAAGGACGAGGCCGCCGCCAAGGGCAAGGCTGCCGCGAAGGACGAGCCCGCCGCGAAGGATGAGGCCCCCGCCAAGGACGAGGCCGCCGCGAAGGATGAGGCTCCCGCGAAGGACGAGCCCGCGGCGAAGGAGAAGGCTGCCGCCAAGGGCAAGGCCCCCGCCAAGGACGAGCCCGCGGCTAAGGATGAGGCCGCCGCCAAGGGCAAGGCTGCCGCGAAGGATGAGCCCGCGGCCAAGGATGAGGCCCCCGCCAAGGATGAGGCCGCCGCCAAGGATGAGGCTCCCGCGAAGGACGAGCCCGCGGCTAAGGAGAAGGCTGCCGCCAAGGGCAAGGCCCCCGCCAAGGACGAGGCCCCCGCCAAGGAGAAGGCCGCCGCGAAGAGCAAGGCCACCGCCAAGGGCAAGGTGGCTGACGCCGTGCCCGCCGCGCTCGCCCCCGCGTACTCCGCCGCGTCCGCCGCCCTGGAGGCGCGTGGTCTCGCGAAGGCGCAGGCACGCGTGTACCTGGTGCTCGACCGGTCCGCGTCGATGCGCCCCTTCTACAAGGACGGCTCCGCCCAGGCGCTCGGCGAGCAGGCCCTCGCGCTGGCCGCCCACCTCGCCCCCGAGGGCGCGGAGAAGGCCGCCCTCCCCGTCGTCTTCTTCTCCACCGAGATCGACGGCACCGGCGAGCTCACCCTCGCCGAGTTCGAGAACAAGGTCGACGACCTGCACGCCGACCTCGGCCGGATGGGCCGCACCAGCTACCACGCCGCCGTCGAAGAGGTCCTCCGCCTCCACGACGCCTCGGCGGACCCGAAGGCCCCCGCCCTGGTCGTCTTCCAGACGGACGGCGCGCCCGACGCGAAGACCCCGGCCACCCAGGCGTTCACCGACGCCGCCGCCTCGCACCCGGCCGTGTTCTTCTCCCTCGTCGCGTTCGGCGAGCACGACAACAAGGCGTTCGACTACGCGCGGAAGCTGAAGACCGGCAACACCGCGTTCTTCCACGCCGGCCCGACCCCGCTGGAGCTCACCGACCGCGAGCTCTACGACGGCGTCCTCGCCGACTGGGAGCCCGCCTCCAAGTAGGTCCGCCGCCGGGCCCGCCGCCCGGACTTCCGGCCCGCAAGATCAACGGTGCCGCCCCCTTCCCACTGGGCAAAACGGGAGGCGGGCGGCACCCCCGCGTCGGCTACGATTCCAAGGTTCGAAGACATTGCGACCTGGGAGCAGCCCCGTGGCTCGACACCTCATCACCAGCGCCCTTCCGTACATCAACGGGATCAAGCACCTGGGCAACATGGTGGGGTCCATGCTCCCGGCCGACGTGTACTCCCGGTACCTGCGCCAGCGCGGTCACGACGTCCTGTACATCTGCGCCACCGACGAGCACGGCACCCCCGCCGAGCTGGCGGCGAAGGAGCGGAACCTGCCGGTCGCCGAGTTCTGCGCGCAGGCGCACGACGCGCAGAAGGCGGTCTACGACGGCTTCGCCCTCGCCTTCGACCACTTCGGCCGCAGCTCCTCGCGGGAGAACGTCGAGATCACCCAGCACTTCGCCCGGAAGCTGAACGAGAACGGCTTCATCGAGGAGCGGGCAATCCGCCAGGTCTACTCCCCGGCGGACGGCCGGTTCCTCCCGGACCGCTACGTCGAGGGCACCTGCCCGCACTGCGGCTACGACAAGGCCCGCGGCGACCAGTGCGAGAACTGCACCCGCGTCCTCGACCCGACCGACCTGATCAACCCGCGTTCGGCGATCTCCGGCTCCACCGAGCTGGAGGTCCGCGAGACCAAGCACCTGTTCCTGCTCCAGTCCAAGCTCCAGCACGAGGTCGAGCAGTGGGTGTCGGCCCACGAGGAGCAGTGGCCGCACCTGTCCTCCTCCATCGCCCGCAAGTGGCTGACCGAGGGCCTGCACGACCGCGCGATCACCCGTGACCTCGACTGGGGCGTCCCGGTCCCGGCCGACACCTGGCCGGAGCTGGCCGCCGAGGGCAAGGTCTTCTACGTCTGGTTCGACGCCCCGATCGAGTACCTGGGCTCCACCAAGGAGTGGGCGGACGTCGACCCGGCCGCCCGGGACTGGAAGTCCTGGTGGTACGAGGCCGACGAGAGCGTCCGCTACACGCAGTTCATGGCGAAGGACAACGTTCCCTTCCACACGGTGATGTTCCCGGCGACCCAGCTGGGCGTGCGCGAGCCGTGGAAGAAGGTCGACGTCGTCAAGGCGTTCAACTGGCTGACGTACTACGGCGGCAAGTTCTCCACCTCGCAGAAGCGCGGCGTCTTCACCGACCAGGCGCTGGAGATCCTGCCGGCCGACTACTGGCGCTACTTCCTGATCGCCAACGCCCCGGAGTCCGACGACTCGTCGTTCACCTGGGAGCACTTCACGGCGACGGTGAACAAGGACCTGGCCGACACCCTCGGCAACTTCGTGAACCGGGTGCTGTCCTTCTCGAAGAAGCGCTTCGGCGAGGAGGTCCCGGCGGGGGCCGAGGCGGGCGAGGCCGAGGCGAAGCTGGGCGAGCAGATCGCCGCGCTGCTGGCCGAGTACGAGACCCAGATGGAGGCCCTCCAGTTCCGCAAGGCCGCGGCCGCGCTGCGCGCGCTGTGGTCGGCGGGCAACTCCTACCTGGAGGAGAAGGCCCCCTGGCTGGAGATCAAGACGGACAAGGACGGCGCCGCGCTGACACTGCGCACGGCGATGAACCTGATCCACCTGTACGCGATCGTCTCCGAGCCGTTCATCCCGGCCAGCTCGGCGGCGATGCGTCAGGCGTTCCAGCTCGACGGCGACACCGCCACGTGGGTGTCGGCCGAGGAGGCGCGCGCGCTGGCGTTCCTGCCGGTGGGCACGCCGTTCACGGTCCCGCCTGTGCTCTTCGCCAAGCTGACCGAGGACGACCTCGAGGCCTACAAGGAGCGCTTCGGCGGCGAGTGACCCGGACGCGTCACGGGTTTTCCACAGGCTGGTGACGGGCGGCGCCCGTTGTCGTACCCGCGTGCGAGGATCACTGTCGGTAGCGGACGACCGTCCGCTGCCGCAGTGATCGTCACCGACCGTGGGGGGAACCATGGCTCTGTTCGGCAACGCGCACCCGATCGACCCGGCCCAGGCGCAGCAGGAGTACGCCCGCCTGATGGGCCAGGGCGAGCAGGTGCGGGCCGCGTATCTGCTGATCCGCGACACCATCATGCTCACGGACCGCCGCCTGATCCTGGTGGACAAGCAGGGCATCACCGGTAAGAAGACCGAATACCACTCGATCCCGTACCGCTCCATCACGCACTTCGCGGTGGAGACGGCCGGCACGTTCGACCTTGACGCGGAGCTGAAGATCTGGGTGTCCGGCTCCTCGATGCCGATCCAGAAGACCTTCACCAAGGGCGTCGACATCTACGAGGTGCAGGCGATCCTCACGCAGTACGTGGCGAGCTGAGCCGCCCGGGCGGTGAGGACCGGCGCGCCGGGGTGCGGAATCCGCGCATCCCGGGCGTTGTGCCCCTCCCGGCTTCGCAACTGGGGGCCTTGGGCCTTAGGTTGCCGCTCATGGCAATTCCCCAGGTCATCCCGATCGCCCATGAGCCGGACGGCCGTACGGCCACCATCGGCCGCTACGCCGACGGCCAGTTCCTGGCGTCGGTGACGTACGCGTACCCCGTCGGGTACCGCCCCGACGACGAGTGGGAGCGGCAGCGGCGGCTCTACGCCGTCCTGCACACCTTCGACGCGGACGGCGTCCACCGGGACACCGACGTCTGGTTCGGCGGCACCTGGGCCGACCAGCGGCGCGACCCGGCGGTCCTCGGCCAGGCCGAGGCCCACCTGACCAAGCTGCTGGAGACCCTGCCCTCCCGCACCTACGGCGACATCGCCGTCCGCCCCTTCCGCCGCACCGTCGACGGGGTCCTCTTCGGCCTCCTCGTCGAGTCCGAGGACGAGGGCGACGAGTGGACCGAACTCCACCCCGACCGCCTCGGCTTCGGCCCCCCGTGGAACGGCGCCTACGAGGCCTGACGGTCGCAGTCGTCACCTTCGTGCCACACCGGCTGCCCGATCGTGTGAGGCCCGGGCGAACCAGACGCTCCCCGGGCCCGCCGCCTCTACGTTCGGCCATATGACCGATGACCGAATCGATGGAGCACACAGCGGAAGGAGTGCCCGTGGCGGCCGCCCTGCGTACGCTGAAAACGTCACCTACCCACGAGGGGGCAGACGTGAGTTCCGCCGACGAACATACCGGTGTGCTGAACCAGGAAGAGTTCGAGGAGCTGGCCCGGATGGCCGACCGGGTCAACGAGGCGGTCCGGCTGGAGTTCATCGAGGGGCGGGTCCTGGAGAAGCCCATGCCCGACGGTGACCACGACACCATCGTCGAGTGGCTGACTCGCGTGTGCATCCAGTCGCGATCCGACTGGTGGCTCTACCCCGATCGAGGCCTTCGCATCGACGGCTACCGTCAGGGCAATGCCCGCCCTGACGGTTCGCTCGCCGTCACCGGCACATTCGCCGGCCAGGGCGAATGGGCGAGCCCGGACGGCGTGCTCATGGTGGTCGAGGTGACGTCCCACGACCGCGATACGCATGCTCGGGACCACGTCGAGAAGCCCCGCGCCTACGCAGGGGCCGGCATCCCCGTCTTCCTCCTCGTGGACCGCGACTCCTGCGAGGTCAAGGTCCACTCCGAGCCGGAGGGCGGCCGGTACACCCGGCAGGTCGTCGTGCCCTACGGCAAGACGGTGACCCTCCCCGACCCCGTCGGCATCGAGCTGGACACCGAGCCGCTGAAGGACTGGACGCGCTGACGCCGACGGTCCCGCTGCCCTGGTCAGCGGCACGCGGGGCACCGGGACCCGTCGGGCCGTGCGCCGGTCCGGATGGCTGTCCCTATGCACTACCCACTGTGCTGAAAACACCCAGCCAAACCCCACCCCTCCCTCCCGTCGGCCCCGACTCACTCCCGCGAGTGAATATGCCCGGGAGGGCTGGATTTGGCCCCGGTTGCCTGCCTTACGCTCAGCGCGACACAACCGCAGACATGTGACGGCCCCCGCCGGGACTGGCATCCCAGTGCGAGGGCCTGACCACCGAGGAAGAAAGCCGCTTCCCGATGGACACCGAAAACCCTAGCGCGCCCTCGCGCGCCCAGTCCCGTAACCGCGGCACAAACCACCCCGCCGGGCGGTCGTTCGCGGGCGTCGTCCACGACAACGTCCGCCACACCGAGAACTTCACGGTGATCGGCAACGACCTGGCCCAGCACCAGCAACTCTCGCTGCTGGCCATCGGGCTGGCCTGCTACATCCAGTCGGTCCGCACCGGCACCGCGATCGACATCAAGACCCTCGCCGCCCGCTTCCCCGAGGGCGCCGCCCGGATCTCCGCCGCCCTGCGCGAGCTCGAGGCCCACGGCTACCTGCGCCGCACCCGCGAGCGGACGTCCACCGGACGGGTCGTCACCCGCACGGTCTCCTGCAACAGGCCCGGTCACAGCGCTGCCCGGGAGACCGCCCCCCGCCGGCCCGCCCGGCGCGCCGCCGCCACCGCGGACGAGCCCTCGCCACGCAAGCGCCTCCCCGCCGTCCCCCGGCCCGCGTACCCGGCCCCCTGCTGCTGCAGGCGGCCGTCGAGGTCCTGGCCGGCCTGCGCCGCGTGGACCCGCGCCTGTTCCTGTCGGCCACCGACGCCGAACACCTCGCGCCGGGCGTCGCCGCGTGGCTGGAGCGGGACGTCCCACCCAGCGTCGTGCGCCGCGTGCTGACCGAGAACCTGCCCGACGCGCCCCTGGTCCGCCCGGCCGCGCTCCTCGCCCACCGCCTCACCGCCCAGCTGCCGCCGTTGCCGCCCCTGCCGTCCGCCAGAGCCGGGGACGCCCCGCCCCCCGACCTCCGGCACAGGCACCCGCTCCACACCTGCGAGACCTGTGACCGCGCCTTCCGCGCTCCGGAGCCCGGCCACTGCCGCGACTGCCGCGGCGAACTGGTCGCGTCCGGCAGGTGAGCCCCGAATGCGCTGCCCCAGCGACACATTCAGGGCACACCCCCCCACGCACCCACCCGCACCCGTACCCGCGCGCGCCGGAGGGCCCCGTCCTGCCGCGTGGAGGCGGCGGGACGGGGCCCTCGGGGACAGCGGTGAGGCGTGGGGCCCTCGTGGGGCCCCGGGGGACTACTTCGGCTGCGGCTTGCGGACGGAGATGTGCAGCTCGCGCAGGCGGGCCTCGTCCAGCTCGGTCGGCGCGCCCATCATGAGGTCCTGGGCGTTGCCGTTGAGCGGGAAGGCGATGGTCTCGCGGATGTTGGGCTCGTCGGCCAGCAGCATCACGATGCGGTCCACGCCCGGGGCGATGCCACCGTGCGGCGGGGCGCCGAAGCGCAGGGCGCGCAGCATGCCGGCGAACTCGCGCTCGACCGTCTCGGCGTCGTAGCCGGCGATCTCGAACGCCTTGAGCATGATCTCCGGCTCGTGGTTCCGGATCGCGCCGGAGGACAGCTCCACGCCGTTGCAGACGATGTCGTACTGCCAGGCCAGGATGTCCAGCGGGTCCTGCTTCTCGAGCGCGTCCATGCCGCCCTGCGGCATCGAGAACGGGTTGTGCGAGAAGTCGATCTTCCCGGTCTCCTCGTCCTTCTCGTACATCGGGAAGTCGACGATCCAGCAGAACCGGAAGACGCCCTCCTCGAAGTGACCGGCCCGCTTGGCGGCCTCGACGCGGACCGCGCCCATGATCTTGGAGACCTCGTCGAACTCGCCGGCGCCGAAGAAGACGGCGTGACCGGCGGCCAGGCCGAGACGCTTGGTCAGCTCGGCGACGTTCTCCTCGGTGAGGAACTTGGCGATCGGGCCGGTCAGCGAGCCGTCCTCGGTGACGCGGACCCATGCGAGGCCCTGCGCGCCGAGGTCGACGGCGAACTGGCCGAGCTGGTCGAAGAACTTGCGCGGCTGGGCGGCGACGTCCGGCACCGGCAGGGCGCGGACGTGCTTGCCGGCGAAGGCCTTGAAGTCGGAGCCCTCGAAGACGTCGGTGATGTCGACCAGCTCGAGCTTGGCGCGCAGGTCCGGCTTGTCGGAGCCGTACTTCAGCATCGACTCGCGGAACGGGATCCGCGGGAAGGGCGAGGTGACCTCGCGGCCGTTGCCGAACTCGGTGAAGAGCTCGGTCATCAGCTTCTCGATCGGCTGGAAGACGTCCTCCTGCTCGACGAAGCTCATCTCGACGTCGAGCTGGTAGAACTCGCCCGGCGAACGGTCGGCGCGGGCGTCCTCGTCGCGGAAGCAGGGCGCGATCTGGAAGTAGCGGTCGAAGCCGGAGATCATCAGCAGCTGCTTGAACTGCTGGGGCGCCTGCGGCAGCGCGTAGAAGCGGCCCGCGTTCAGGCGGGAGGGCACGACGAAGTCGCGGGCGCCCTCGGGCGAGGTGGCGGTGAGGATCGGCGTCGCCATCTCGTTGAAGCCGAGCGCGGTCATCTTGTGCCGGATGGCGGAGATGACGGCGGTGCGCAGCATGATGTTGCGGTGCATCCGCTCGCGGCGCAGGTCGAGGAAGCGGTACTCCAGACGGCGCTCCTCGTTCACCCCGTCCTCGGCGTTGATGGTGAACGGCAGCGGGGCGGCCGCGCCGAGCAGCTCGACCTCGGCCACCTCGACCTCGACCTCACCGGTCGGCAGGTCGCCGTTCACGTTCTCCGCGCCGCGGGAGACGACCTTGCCGTCCACCCGGACGGTCGACTCCTTGGACATCTTGTCCAGGGCCTCGTACGCGGCGGTGCCGGGACGGGCGACCAGCTGGGTGATGCCGTAGTGGTCGCGCAGATCGATGAAGAGGATGCCGCCCAGGTCGCGCCGATTGTGCAGCCAGCCGCTCAGCCGGACGTCGGTGCCGACGTCAGAGGCGCGGAGCTCGCCGCAGGTGTGGGACCTGTACCGATGCATCGTCGTTCATCCAGTCTTCGTGGAAGCGGGGTCTCCCGGCATGACTCGGCCGGGCCCTCCCAGGGTACCGGTCGTGCTGTCGCCCCTTCCCCTTGGTTTCCGCGCCTCGCGGGGGTCCCGGGCGCCCGGGCATACGGAACATATGCGTCCGCTTCGGATGGCAGGCTCGGTCACCGTCTTCCTACAGTGGTGCAATGCGCCACGACGATCCCCTGTCGGCCGAGAAGGTTCCGGAGGTCCTGTCGATCCTTTCGGTCGGCCTCTGGCAGTGGGACACGGCCAACGACCGGATCGCCGCCGACGCCGAAGCCGCCCGCCAGCTGGATCTGCCGGCCGAGCCGGTGGTCCTGCGGGCCGCCCAGCTGCGGGCCAAGGTCCACCCGGAGGACTGGAGCGAGATGGTGGGCGTCGTCCAGCTGGCGCTCGCGGAGAACACCCTCGCCGAGGCGCGGATCCGGGTGATGGACGGCGGCAACCGGGTGCTGCGCACACTGCGGTCGCGCTGCCGCCCGTCCTACGACGCGCGGCGCGACTCCTACGAGCTCGTCGGCATCATCCAGGAGGTCGGTGACCAGGGCGGGGACGCCGCCTCGCAGGGCCCCGTGATCGGCGACTGGCGGCGCAACCGGGAGGCGTTCCTGCTGGACGCGGGCCGGGCGCTGGCGGAGGCGGGCTCCACCGACGAGGTGCTGCGGGTCGCCGCGGGTCTGGCCATGCCGGGGTTCTCCCCCGACGGCCTGGCCGTCTTCGGCGTCGAGGGGTCCCGGCTGACGGTGGTCGGGCACCACGGGCAGCCCCAGCAGGACGCGTTCCCGTTCACCCAGATGTCGGTGGACACCGACTATCCCGCCGCGGAGGTCATCCGCACCGGCCGGCCGGTCTACCTCCGCTCGCCCGAGGAGTACCGCTCCCGCTACCCCAGCGGATGGCCACTGGCCGCGCACTTCGGGCGCAAGTCCTGGGCCTTCCTGCCGCTGGTGGTGGGCGGCCGGACCATGGGCGCCTGGATGGCGGGCTTCGCCCATCCGGTCAAGTTCACGCCCGACGAGCGCTCGGTCCTCACCACGGTGGCCCGGATGCTGGCCCAGGCGCTGTCCCGGGCGGGCACCGCCGAGACGGAACGCGAACTGAGCCAGGGGCTCCAGGCCTCGATGATGCCGCGCCTGGGCCCGAAGATCCCGGGCATGGAGATCGCCGGACGTTACGTGCCCACCGGCGGCGGGCTCCAGGTGGGCGGGGACTGGTTCGACATGATCCCGCTGCCGGGCAGCACCGCGGCCCCCGGCCCCGGCGGCCGGTTCGCCCTGGTCATCGGCGACGTGCAGGGTCACGACGTGCAGGCCGCCGGGCTGATGGGACAGCTGCGCATCGCGCTGCGGGCCTACGCCTCCGAGGGGCACCCGCCGGACGCGGTGCTCTCCCGTGCCTCCCGGTTCCTGCAGGGCATCAACGACTCCGAGCACACCGACGACACCCGGTTCGCCACCTGTCTGTACGTGGAGGTGGACCCGGACAGCGGCACGCTCACCATCGCCCGGGCCGGGCACCTGGACCCGGCGATCCGGCTCACCGACGGCACCGTGCTGCTGCGGTCGACCGCGGGCGGACTCCCGCTGGGCGTCTATCCGGACCCGGACTACCCGATCACCGAGTTCATCCTGGAGCCCGGCGAGACGCTGCTGCTGTGCACCGACGGGCTCGCCGAGACCGGCGGCCACGACCTGCTCACCGGCTGGACGCGGGTCCGCGACATCCTGGAGGCCGCCGACGACGGCGGCGACATGGAGGAACTCGCCGACATCCTGGTGACCGCGGTGCTGGGCCCGGCGTCGCACTCGACCGCAGGCCCGCTGCCGGACCGGCGTGAGGACGACATCGCCCTGCTGCTGCTCCACCGGCTCTCCCCGGAGCGCCTGGCCCGCCACGGCGACGAGGAGCCGCTGCCCAAGCGCAAGGTGGTGGCGACGGTGGCCCAGGACCAGCCCGAGCGGATCGCCAACGCGCGCGCCGACCTGCGGCAGCTGATGCACGACTGGACCGAGCAGGACCACGTCGACTCGGCGGTGCTGCTCACCTCGGAGATGCTGGCCAACGTCCTGATGCACACCGACGCCGACGCCACCCTGATCGCCGAGATCACCGGCACCGGCGCCCTCCGCCGGCTGCGCGTCGAGGTCACCGACTCCGACGACGCGCTGCCGCACAAGCGCGACCCGGGGGAGATGGCCTCCTCGGGCCGGGGCCTGGTGCTCATCGAGCAGCTGGCCCAGGCATGGGGCGTCGACCCGCGCGGGGACGGCAAGACCATCTGGTTCGAGCTGCTGGAGGAACCGGAGGACGAGGAGGGGGAGGGCTTCGGCGAGGAGGGGGAGGACGGCGGCGGCTGACGGGCGGGTCAGCCCTGCGGGCCGGCCGGGGTCATCCCGTGGGCGGCCGGGATCTGCCCGAAGCGGCCCTTCTGGAAGTCCTCGAAGGCCTGCGTCAGCTCGTCACGGGTGTTCATGACGAACGGCCCGTACTGCTGCATCGGCTCGCGGATCGGCTGCCCGCCGAGCAGGACGATCTCCAGGTCGGGGGTGTTCCCGTCCTGCCGCTCGTCCGCCCGGAAGGTCAGCGAGGAGCCCTTGCCGTAGACGGCCGCCTGGCCCGTGTGGACCGGGCGCCGCTCCGAGCCCACCGAGCCGCGGCCGGCCAGCACGTAGGCGAGGGCGTTGAAGTCCTCGCGCCAGGGCAGCGTGATCTCGGCGCCCGGGGCGACGGTCGCGTGGATCATCGTGATGGGGGTGTGGGTGATGCCCGGGCCCCGGTGGCCGTCCAGCTCGCCCGCGATCACGCGGATCAGCGCGCCACCGTCGGGGGAGGTCAGCAGCTTGACCGTGCCGCCGCGGATGTCCTGGTAGCGCGGGGCCATCATCTTGTCCTTGGCCGGCAGGTTCACCCACAGCTGCAGGCCGTGGAAGAGGCCGCCGGACATCACCAGCTGCTCCGGCGGCGCCTCGATGTGCAGCAGGCCGCTGCCGGCCGTCATCCACTGGGTGTCGCCGTTGGTGATCGAGCCGCCGCCGCCGTGGCTGTCCTGGTGGTCGAAGGCGCCGTCGATGATGTACGTGACGGTCTCGAAACCGCGGTGCGGGTGCCAGGGGGTGCCCTTCGGCTCGCCCGGCGCGTACTCCACCTCACCCATCTGGTCCATCAGGATGAACGGGTCCAGGTGCCGGTGGGCGATGCCCGCGAACGCGCGGCGCACCGGGAAGCCCTCACCCTCGAAACCGCTGGGCGCGGTGGTGACGGTGAGCACGGGACGGGCGGTGGCCTCGGCGGGCGCGGTGACGCGGGGCAGGGCCAGGGTGTTCTCGACGGTCACGGCGGGCATGGCGGTGTACCTCCTGTGCGGCGGCAACCTGGGCGGCTGCATCCTCGAGGAAGAGGTTAGTTGATTGTTGAACTTTCCGCTAGTTGAGAGTTCAACTTTCTCGCCTGCGGTGGTGGAGGGGTGGGGGGCGTACGCGTCAGGCCCGGAGGGAGGTCCTCCGGGCCTGTGACTTCTCGCGGCGGGGGCGCCGGCGCGGTACCGGCGGGGCGGCGGCGCTCAGGTGTACATGCGCCGCATGGCGTAGTCGACCATCTGCTCCACGGTCTGGGCGTCGAAGACCATGCGGTGCTCGCCCTCCATGTCCAGCACGAAGCCGTACCCCGAGGGCAGCAGGTCCAGCACCTCCGAGCCGGTGATGACGAAGTACTTGGACTCCTTGCCCGCGTACCGCCGCAGCTCCTTGAGCGAGGTGAACATCGGGATCACCGGCTGCTGCGTGTTGTGCAGGGCCAGGAAGCCCGGGTTGTCGCCGCGCGGGCAGTAGACCTTGGACGTGGCGAAGACCTGGTGGAAGTCCTCCGCCGTCATCGTGCCGGTGGTGAAGGCGCGTACCGCCTCCGCGAGCGAGGGGGGCGCGGCCGTCGAGGGCTCGGGGTAGAGCGGCTGCTGCGGCTGACCGTAACCGCCGCTCATGCCGCCCATCGGCTGCTGCTGGTGCTGCTGCGGCGGCGGGGCGTACTGCTGCTGGGCGCCGGCGTTCGGGTCGTAGCCGTACATGCCGCAAAGACTAGTCAACGACGCGTCCTTGAAGCGACGGGTTGGCGGAGCGGGCCTCTCCGGTCCCCGGACCGGTGGGCGCGACCGGGGTGGCGGGAGTGGTCGGCGAGGTCGGCGTGACAGGTGTGACAGGTGTGGCGGGTGTGACGGAGGGGGGTGAGGTGGCGGGAGTGCCCGGGGTGGCGGTCGGGTCGGCCGGGCGGCGTGGCGGGCGGGGGAGGAAGCGGCGGCGGGTCAGCCAGGTGCCGGCGGCCACCAGGAGACCGAGGGCGAGGAGCGACCAGGCGACCTGCCGCAGGGTGGTCGTCAGCGCGTCGTACACCGCGGCCGCCGCCGCCCGGGAGACGCCGGGCGGCAGGTCGGCGAGGATCGTGGCCCGCCCCACCACCAGCGCGACCACCAGTACCGCGCCGCCGACCGCCGTGCCGAGGGCCGTGGCGGTGACGGCGCGGCGGCGCCGCACCGCGACCGCGATGCCGGCCACCGCCAGCACCCCCGCCGACACCGGCAGCCACACCCCGGCGACCTCCAGGGTGCGCAGCCCTTCCCGCAGCCGCCGCAGCTCCTGCGGCTCCAGCACCGCCACCCGCGCGTGCCGGACCGGGATGCTGCCGGCCAGCGGCACGTTCTCGTCGGCCAGCTCGTGCCGGACCCGCTCGGTGATCGGGGCCAGGTCCACCGTGACCGGGCCGTCGCCCCGCTCCCGCAGCGCCTTCAGGACCGCCTCGTGGGACGCCCGGTTGCCGGCGTCCCAGACGGCACGGAACGCCGCGGTCCGGGTGAAGGAGTCCACAGCGCTGTGGACGAAGGGCGCCGCCGACGGGGGCAGGTCACGCCGGTCGGTCAGCTCGTGCACGATGCCGGCGCCCACCGTGTCCGCGATCACCCCGCGTACCGCGGGGTCCGAGGACAGGGGCGCCATGCTCTCGACGTACCGGCTCGTGTCGGCGACCTGGTGCACCGCCCAGGCGGCGAGCGCGCCGAACGGCAGCACGAGGCACGCCGCGACGGTCAGGGCCGCCGACAGCACGTCACGGAGACGGCGCGTGCGGGGACTCACCCTCCCAGGAGACGCCGCCCGCCCGGCCGGGGCGAGCGACGCGCGTCCGACCGGGTGAGGCGGCGGCCCCGGGACCGGGCCGACGGCCCGGTCGCGCGAGGTGCGGGTCGGTCGGCCCGGCCGCACGGGGCGCGGGTCGGTCGCCCGCCGCGCGGTGTGCCGGTCGGTCCAGGGGCCGCCGCGCGGAGTCCGGGTCAGTGGTGGCGGCGCACCGCGCGGGCCATCTTGAGTGTCCGCATCAGCAGGCGCACCTTGCCGCCGCGACGCCGCCGGCGGTGCCGGATCGTGCCGTAGCCCGCGGGCCGCACGGAGAAGGCGGGGGTGGTGGCGGGGGACTCCGGCGCGGTCGGCGCAGTCGACGCGGCGGGTCCGACGCCTTCCCGTGCCGTCCGTCCCGTGAAGGACTCCTCTCCGTACTCATCGACGCGCCGCGCGTCCTGCCGCTCGGCGAGCGGATACCCGGGGTCACCCGTCCGGGCGTCGCCCGGCCTCGGGTGGGTCTGTATCCGGTAGAGAGCGGAGACGAAGACGCCCACCGCCAGGGCGGCGCCCAGGACGACGGACCGGATGACGCTGGTGTCGGTGGTGCTCACCAGGAAACCCAGCGCGATGCCGGCGAAGGCGGCCCAGGCCACCGCGCGTATGCCGCGGGACAGCCGCGGGGTGATCAGCAGCATCGCCCCCAGCGCCAGGACGAAGGCCAGCGCCGCCATGAAGCCGTAGAACGTGTTCCAGCCGGTGATCGGGCCGCCGTCCCGGGTGTTGGCCGCGGCCCAGTAGCCGTAGATCAGGCCGAAGCCCACGGTCGCGACCAGCTTCATGGTCTTCGTCCCGCGGTCGCCGAGCAGTCGGGGGTCGGCCTGCGGGCGCGAGTCGGCGCCCGGGTGCCAGGTACCGGGCGGCCGGGACAGGGACTTTCGGGGGGCGTGTGGCGCGTACGTCATGGAAACGCTCCTCTCCGCCGGAAACCGGGCGGTCGTCGAGCCGGACCACGAGCATGGAACAGATGCCGCGGACGTGCGGCGGCCTGTGGACGAAGCCCGGCTCCGATATCCAGCGGACACCCGAACGAGTGAACGGGCAACTCGGGAACGCGCCCCTGTCCACAACCGGATGCAGGCCCGCCACGCCCGTGTTTCGCTGAAAACATGCAGTCCACACCCCCTGCCGGGAGAAGCGACGCCGGAGATCCGGTCTACGATCCGGCGATGCCGCGCGCCGTGTTCGTGCGGGTGGCCCGGGCGGCGCGCTTCCCCCACTGGCGCGGCCACGCGGTCAGCTGGGCGCTCCCGGTGCTGATCGGGCTGGTCGGCATCGTGGTGGAGGTGTCGACACCGGACTGGTTCCGGGCCGCGTCCTGGCTGGTGCTGGTCCCCGGCGTGGCCTCGGCGCTGTGCACCGTGCGCGCCACGGCGGTCCTGGCGGTGCTGGCGCTGGTCGCCTACGGGCTGGTCACGGTGGTCTCCCGGCCCATGGTCAGTGTGTGGCCGGTCCTCGTGCTGCTGATCGTCGGCGGGCTGTTCTCGGTCATCGCCTGCGCGGTGCGTGTCGCCCACGCGAACAGACTCATGCAGATGTCAGTGATCGCCGACACCACGCGCCGCGCCGTCCTGCGGCCTTTCCCGCCGGGGCTGGGCGGGCTCGAGCACGCGGCGCTCTACATGCCGGCCAACAGCGAGGCGCGGGTCGGCGGAGACTTCTACGACATCCAGCCCAGCCCGTGGGGGACGCGGGTGCTCATCGGCGACGTCCAGGGCAAAGGGCTGGAGGTGGTCGAGACGGCGGCCGCCCTGCTCGGCACGTTCCGGGAGGCGGGGTTCCACGAGCGGTCGTTGTCGGTGGTCGCCACCCGGCTGGAGATCCGGCTGAAACGGCAGGTCGCCTACCGACTCGACCTGGGGGCCGAGCAGGACCGCGACCGGTTCGCCACGGCGGTGATGCTGAGCTTCCCGGCCGACGAGCCGGGTGTGGTGGAAATCGTCAACTTCGGTCACGAGCCGCCGCTGATCGTCAGCCCTTCGGGGGAGTGCCGTCCGCTGCCCGGCGCGCACGGTCTGCCGCTGGGACTGAGCGACGTCGCCGACCTGCCGCCGCCGATGGTTCGGGCCACGGTGCCGGTGGGGTCCACGTTGCTGCTCACCACCGACGGGGTGACCGAGGCGCGGAACGAGGCGGGGGAGTTCTACCCGCTCCGGGACGAGGTCACCCGTGCTGCCGCCCGGAGCCCGACGCTGCGCAGGCCGCGCGCGGTCGCCCGGTTCGTGCGGGACGGGGTGCTGCTGCACGCCGACGCCCACCTCGAGGACGACACGACGATCTTCTGCGTCCGGCGACCCGGGCCGGACGAGCCGCCGCCGTGGCGGCAGGCGGCGAGGTCGCTGGACGACGTGGACGACGAGGACGACGTGGACGACGAGGGCGTCGGCGGGGCCGAGGTCGTCGGGGGCGTGCGCCCGGTGGACGTCGACCGGTACCGAGCAGCGCGTCCGCACGGGCGGTTCCGACTCGGGCCGGTGCCGGTGCCGGTGCCGTCGCGGCTGCCGTGGCCGGTGCTGCTGCCGGTGTTGTGGCGTCGGGGCCGGACGTGGCGTCGGAGGCCGGCGAGCGGGGGCGGGTGAGAGCGGGGGCGCCGGACGGGGGCGTGGTGAGGGCAGCACCGGAGGGTGCGTGAGGAAGGGGTTCCGCCGATGGTTCTGCGACGCGTGGCCGTGGACCTCACCGAAGGGCTGGACGACGCCTGGTCGGGGGTCGTCGGGTTCGTGCCGCGGCTGGCGGCGTTCCTGGTGGTACTGGTCCTCGGATGGGCCGTCGTCCGGACGGCCGCCAAGGTGCTGGACCGGGTTCTCCGCACGGCCGGCTCGGAGAGGCTGGCGGAGCGGTCGGGCGTGCGGCGGTGGCTGCGGGAGTCGCCGTACGACCTGACCGGGATCGTCAGCCGACTGGTGTTCTCCCTGCTGATGCTGGTGGTGCTGCGGCTGGCGCTGGGCGTGTTCGGGCCGAACCCGCTCGGCGCGATGATCGACGGGGTGGTGGCGTGGCTGCCGCGCGGCATCGTGGCGGTGGTGCTGGTGGTGGTCACGCTGGCGGTCGCGGGCGCGGTGCGGAAGGTGGTGGGCTCGGTGCTCGCGTCCGCCGCGTACGGCGGTGCGGTGGCGCGGGTGCTGTGGGCGGTCGTCCTGGTCCTGGGGTTCGTCGCGGCGCTGAGCCAGGCGGGGATCGCGACGGGGGTGGTTCTGCCGGTGCTGTACACGGGGCTCGCGACGGTCGGCGGCATCGCGGTGGTGGGGGTCGGCGGCGGACTGATCGGGCCGATGCGGTCGCGATGGGAGCGGTGGCTGACGCGGGCGGAGCAGGAGGTTGCGGCGGCGCGGGGTGGGGTGGCGGCGTATCGGGCGGAACGGGAGGGGGAGGCGGGGCGCGAGGGTGGGCGCCGCCCCCGGGACGGGTGACGTCCTCGCCGGGGGCCTCGACGGCTCGGGGCCCGCGGTGCCGCGCGAGCGGGGCGGGGCGCGATTCGCGACGGCTGGACCGTGGTGGACGTGTGCGAAGGCTGGGCTTGGTGGGTGCGCGAGCCCTCAGGCCGAGGCCGGGTGGGTGGAGCGAACCGCTCGCCGCGGAGGCGCCGCCCTGCGCCCGCCTCCCCCAAGGACTTCGTCCAGGGGGTACCCCCACCCCCAAGCTCTCGGCTTCGCTCGAGCAGGGGGGGACCCGGTGCGGGCGCGGCCGTGGTGCTGCGGAGTCCTGCCGCCCGTCGGGGGAGGTAACGGGTGCTCAGGGGCGGGGTGGGAGGAGGTTGTGGTGGTGGACGAGCCAGGTGATGGCGGTGAGGCGGCAGACGGCGTAGTCGTGGCCCGGGGGTTCGCGCCAATCGAGGTCGTCGAGGGCGTCGAGGAAGCCGAGGGCGTAGTCCGTGAGGTCGGCGGGGTCCGGGGCGGCCGGGGTGAGGGTCGCGGCCGGGCCGGTGGCGGAGAGCCGGTCGCGCAGTTCCGCCACGTGCTGGTCCACGGCCGCGGTGAAGCCGGGCTCGAAGGCGAACTCGGCGAAGCGCGGCGTGAAAGTACGGGCGATCCGGGCCAGCGGGGACATGCCCCCACGGTAGGCGGAGGCACGTCCCCGCAGGGGCCGACCGGGCATGGAGCGCGTCACACGACCCGCCGCGTCTCCGCCGGATTGTCCGCCCGCGTCACGCCTTCAGCCACACCGTGGTGTCCGCCGGGAGTTCCGTGCCCGCGGCGTCGAGCGGTCCGCTGGTGAGCAGGACCCGTCCCGCGGGGAGCGGGACCGGCGCCGAGGTGGTGTTGGCGACGACCTGCCAGCCGCCCGGGCGGGCGAAGTGCAGGACGCCGGGGCCGGAGCCGTCGAGCCAGGTCAGGGACTCGTCCGCGCTCAGCACCCCGCGGCGGACGCGCAGGGCCGCCCGGTAGAGCTCCAGCGTGGAGCCCTCCACCCCGTCCTGCGCCTCGACGGACAGCTCGGCGAAGTGATCCGGCTGCGGCAGCCACGGCAGTCCGCCGCCCGGCCCTCCGCCCGGTCCGGCGCCGCTCCCGCCGCCGGACGCGGGGCCGAACCCGAACCCCGCGCCGCCCCGCGTCCACGGCAGCGGCACCCGGCAGCCGTCGCGTCCCTTGCGGGCGTGCCCCGTCTGCTCCCAGATCGGGTCCCGCAGCGCCTCGGCGGGCAGGTCGGCGACCTCCGGCAGCCCCAGCTCCTCGCCCTGGTACAGGTAGGCCGAGCCGGGCAGCGCCAGCATCAGCAGGGTGGCCGCCCGCGCCCGCCGCAGCCCGAGTTCCGCGTCGACGACGGGTTCACGGCCGTCGGAGAGCAGCCAGGCGTCCGGGTCCGCGTCCGGCGGGAGGGCGAGGCGGGTGGCGTGCCGGATGACGTCGTGGTTGGAGAGCACCCAGGTCGCCGAGGCGCCCGCCGTACGGGCCTGCTCCAGCGAGGCGGTGATCACCTCGCGCAGCGCCTCGCCGTCCCACGGGGCGCGCAGGTACTCGAAGTTGAACGCCTGCCCCAGCTCGTCGGGCCGCGCGTACAGCACCCGCCGCTCGCCCGGGACCCAGGCCTCGGCGACCGCCATCCGCGGCGGGGAGTAGGAGTCGAGGATCTTGCGCCAGTCACGGTAGATCTCGTGCACCTCGTCCCGGTCGTAGAGCGGGTGCTCGCCCGGGGCCATGCCCTCCAGCGCCTCGTCGCCGCCGGCCGCCAGGTCTCCGAGGTCGCGCAACGGCTCGGTGAGGTCCTTGGAGAGTGCGTGCGCCACGTCGACCCGGAAGCCGTCGACGCCGCGGTCCGACCAGAACCGCAGGGTGGTGCGGAAGTCGGCGCGCACCTCCTCGTTGTCCCAGTTGAGGTCGGGCTGCTCCGGGGCGAACAGGTGGAGGTACCACTGGCCGTCCGGCACCCGCTCCCAGGCGCTGCCGCCGAACACCGAGTGCCAGTCGGACGGCGGGAGTTCGCCGCCATGGCCGTGGCCGTCGCGGAAGACGTACCGGTCCCTGGCCGGGGAGCCGGGGCCCGCCCGCAGCGCCTCCTCGAACCAGGCGTGCCGGCGGGAGGTGTGGTTGGGGACGAGGTCGACGATCACCTTGAGGCCCAGCCGGTGCGCCTCGGCCACCATCAGGGTGAAGTCCTCCAGCGTGCCCAGGCGGGGGTCGACGTCCCGGTGGTCGGCGACGTCGTAGCCGCCGTCGGCGAGCTCCGAGGGGTAGAAGGGGCTCAGCCAGACCGCGTCCACGCCCAGTGTGGCCAGGTGGGCGAGCCGCCGGGTGACACCGCGCAGGTCGCCGAGCCCGTCGCCGTCGGCGTCGGCGAAACTGCGCGGGTACACCTGGTAGATCACCGCCTGGCGCCACCAGTTGGGGTCCCTGGACGACAGGTCGGGGGCGGTGCGCTCGGCGGGGTTCTGCTCGGGCGGGGGACTGACGGTCACGACGACTCCTGCGGCTCGGCTCCGGTACTCCCGTACCTCCCTCCACTTTTCACAACCTGTGGACGACCGTGTTCATGCCGCGCGGACATGTCCGCAAAAGCCGCCCACGTGCCCGCACACCTGAGCCCCTTGCCGTGGGGCGGACACGGCCCTAGGTTGAGCCGCACGTTGATCGTCTCTCACCCGTCGTCTCCCGATGTCGTTTCGCGATGTCCTTCCCGTACTTGGCGAGGTCGCCTTGATCGCACGTTCGCACGCACGTCACCTGCGCGCCGTGGGCGCCGCGCTGGTGGCGGTGGCGGCCCTGGTCCTGGCGGCCCACCTGGGACCGTCGGCCACGGTGGCGCCGGGGCCCGGGACCACGGAGAACGAGGCGGTCGAGAGCGCGACGGACCGGTTATGACGCCTGGGGCGAGGCCGTGGCGTCGGACGCCGGGTAGGCGTGCGTCTGCCCGGCCTTGACCGCGGCCCACACCTCCCCGCCCGGGGAGAGCCCCAGTTCGGCGGCGGAGACCGTGGTGAGGTCGGCCGCCATGGGCAGTTCGCCGGTGAGCTCCGCGCGGACGCGGTCGCCGTGCGTCTCGATCCCGGCCACCCGGCACCGCCACACGTTGCGCGCGCTGGTGCCCACCGGGCGCTCGCGGTGCAGGGTCACCGCCGACGGCGGGAAGGCCACGAAGACGTCGCCCGACAGGTCCTCGGTCACCGTCACGGTCACGGTCACCGCTGCCGTGCCGGCGTCCAGGCGCACCCGGTGCCCCGAGGCGGTGCCGCGGTAGAGGTTGAGGCCCACCAGGCGGGCGACGTAGTCGGTGCGGGGCCGGCGGGCGACCCGGTCGGGGGCGCCCGTCTGGACCACGCGGCCCTCCTCCACCACCACCAGCCGGTCCGCCAGGACCATGGCGTCCAGCGGGTCGTGGGTGACCAGCACGGCCACCGCCTCGAACTCCTCCAGGTGCCGTCGCAGCGTGGCGCGGGTCTCCAGCCGGGTGCGAGCGTCCAGTGCCGCGAGCGGTTCGTCGAGCAGCAGCAGCCGGGGGCGGGTCGCCAGCGCGCGGGCCAGCGCGACCCGCTGGGACTGGCCGCCGGACAGGTGCCGCGGGCGGGCCGCCGCGTGCTCGGCCAGCCCCACCCGCTCCAGCCACCGTCCGGCCTCGGCCCTGGCCTCCCGCCGTGGCATGCCCTGGCAGCGCAGGCCGAACGCCACGTTGTCCCGCGCGGACAGGTGGGGGAAGAGGAGATGGTCCTGGAAGACGACGCCGACCGGGCGGCGCTCGGCGGGCAGCGGGGCGAGGTCCTCGCCGTCCAGGCGCAGGCGGCCGCCGTCGAGCGGGGCGAGACCGGCCAGGGCGCGCAGCGCGGTCGTCTTGCCCGCGCCGTTCGGGCCGAGCAGGGCGACCACCTCGCCCGGCGCGGCGCCCAGCGTCACGTCCAGCCGGAACGCGCCGCGCCGCACCACCAACCGTGCGTCCAGCCCTTCCTCCGCCGGCCCGCTCGCCGCCGCGGCCGCGTCTCCCGCCGCGCCGTCTCCTGTCACGCCGCCCCCCGCCGCGCCGTCTCCTGTCACGCCGCCCCCCGCCGCGCCGTCTCCTGTCGCGCCGCCCCCCGCCGCGCCGTCTCCTGTCGCGCCGCCCCCCGCCGCGCCGTCTCCTGTCACGCCGCCCCCCGCCGCGCCGCCCCCCGCCGCACCGTCTCCCGCCGGCCGGTCCGCGGCCGCCGCGTCCTCCGTCACGTCCCCACCCCCGTCGTCCACCGGTCCCGCATCGCGCCGAGGACCGCCACCGAGACCGCCAGCAGCACCAGGGAGAGCGCGACGGCGGCGGCCGGGTCGCTCTGCAGGGCCAGGTAGACGGCGAGCGGCATGGTCTGGGTGCGGCCCGGGAAGTTGCCCGCGAAGGTGATCGTCGCCCCGAACTCGCCGAGCGCCCGCGCCCAGGCCAGCACCGCGCCCGCCGCGACCCCCGGGGCGATCAGCGGCAGCGTCACCCGCCGGAAGGCGGTGAACCGGGACGCCCCCAGCGTGGCCGCCGCCTCCTCGAACCGCGGGTCGGCGGCGCGCAGCGTGCCCTCCACGCTGATCACCAGGAACGGCATCGCCACGAACGCCTCGGCGACGACCACGCCCGCCGTGGTGAACGGCAGGGTCACGCCGAGCCAGTCGTCCAGCAGCCGGCCCAGCACACCGTCCCGGCCCAGCGCGAGCAGCAGCGCCACACCGCCGACCACCGGCGGCAGCACCAGGGGCAGCGTGATCAGCGCGCGGACCAGCCGCCGGCCGGGGAAGTCGGTGCGGGCCAGCACCCAGGCCAGCGGCACGCCCAGCACCAGGCAGAGCGCGGTCGCCGTGGTCGCCGTCAGCAGCGACAGCCGCAGCGCCTCCCAGACCCGCGGGCTGCCGAGCTGCGCGGGCAGGGCGGCCCACGGCGCGCGCAGCAGGAGCGCGGCCAGCGGCAGCAGCAGGAAGACCAGACCGGCCGCCGCGGGCACCAGCAGGGCCAGCGGGGCGCGCGCGGCCGGGCGGGCGGTGCTCACCGTGAGCCCGCGGCGCCCGGGTCCGGGTCCAGGAAGCCCGCCTCGCGCAGCACCCGGCGGCCCTCCGCCGAGCGGACGAACTCCACGAACTCCGCCGCGCGTTCGGGCTGCGGCGCGTTCTTCAGGACGGTGATGGGATAGCTGTTCGTCGCGGTGTCCGCCTCGGGGAACTCCACGCCGGTCACCGCGTCGCCCGCCGCCTTCACGTCCGTGGCGTACACCAGCGCCGCGTCGGCCTCCTTCAGCCGCACCTTGGTCAGCGCCCCCTTGACGTCCTGTTCGTAGGACGCGGCCCGGACGCGGAGCCGAGCGGAGTCCAGCGCCTTGCGGGCCGCCGCGCCGCACGGCACGGAGACGTCGCAGAGCACCACCTTCAGCTCCGGGCGGGCCAGGTCGCCCAGGCTCCGCACGCCGTGCGGGTTGCCGGGAAGGGTGACGATCGACAGCCGGTTGCGGGCGAAGACCTCGGGCCGCCCGGACGCCTCGCCCGCCTGCGTGACCCGGGCCATGGTGGCCTCGTCCGCGGAGGCGAAGACGTCGGCGGGGGCGCCGCCGGTGATGCCCGCGGCCAGGGTGTCGCTGCCGCCGAAGCTGAACTCGACGTTGACGTCCGGGTGTTCCTCCTCGAAGCGCTCCCCGAGGGTGCCGAAGGACTCCTTGAGGGAGGCGGCGGCGAACACGGTCACCGTCGGCTCCGCCTCCTGCGCGCCGCATCCTGTGAGGACCACCGCCGCCGCCAGGGCCGCGCCGGCCCACCGCAGCCCGCGCCTCACCGCTGCTCCACCGGCCGGTCGACGTGCACGCTGGTCGCCTTCACCCGGGCGGTGGCCTCCACGCCGATCTCCAGGCCGAGTTCCTCCACGGCCTCCCGGGTCATCAGCGACACCAGCCGGTGCGGGCCCGCCTGGATCTCCACCTGGGCCGCCACGTCGCCCAGCGTCACCCCGGTCACGATGCCGGCGAACGCGTTGCGCGCCGAGGTGTACGCGGGGCGCTCCTCGTCGCCCTGCCGGGCCAGCTCCACGGCGAAGGCCGCGAGGTCCCGCCCGTCGACCACCCGGCGTCCCCCGTCGTCCCGCCGGGTCGCCAGCCGCCCGGCGTCCGCCCACCGGCGCACCGTGTCGGCACTGACCCCCAGCAACCGGGCCGCCCGAGCCATGGAGTATTCACGCATGTGCGTCAACCTATGGCACTCACCGCCGCGAATGCCAGCCTTCAGGAGTCCGATCACCCGTATCTGCGGCGCGAGTCGCCTGTGAGGGTCCGGGCGGGCCGCCCCGCCGCGGTTCACCCCGCGGTGGCGAGCGCCCCCACGGCCTCGGCGACGGAACGGTGCATCGGGGTGGTCGGGCGGCCGATCAGGCGGGAGAGGGCGCCGGGAGTCGCGGACAGCTGGCCGCGGGCCACCGAGACGTCCGCGCCCGCGAGCAGTTCGGCCGCCCGTTCGGGCAGTCCGGCGGTGATCAGGTGGGCGAGGTAGCCGTCGAAGGCCATCGCCCGGTACGGGACCTCCCGGCCGGCGTGGCGGCTCACCTCGGCCGCGTACTCGGTCAGGTTCCAGGCGGTGTCGCCGCCGAGCTCGTACGTCCGGTTCTCGTGGCCGGGGCCGGTGAGCACGGCCACGGCCGCGGCGGCGTAGTCGGCGCGGGAGGCGGAGGCGACGCGTCCGTCCGCACAGGCCCGGGCGACCGCGCCCAGGTACAGCACCAGCGGCAGTTGCTCGGTGTACGCCTCGGTGTACCAGTTGTTGCGCAGCAGCGTGTACGGCAGACCGGAGGCGAGGATCAGGCCCTCCGTGCGCCGGTGGGCGTCGGCCAGGCGGGCCTGGAGCGCGCCGGGCACGCTGGTGTACGCCAGCAGTCCCACCCCCGCCACGGCGGCCGCCTCGACCACCGTGCGGTGCTGCGCGAGGCGGTCCGCGGTCACGTCGTTGCCGGATACCAGCAGGACCCGGTCGCCGGCGCGGAAGACGCCCTGGAAGGTGTCCGGGGCGTCGTAGTCGGCCGTCGTCAGCCGCACGCCCCGCGCGGCGAGCGCCGCACCCTTCTCCCTGTCCCGCACCACCGCGACCACCTGATCCGCCGGAACCCTCTCCAGCAGACCGTCGATCACCAGCGTGCCCAAGCTACCGGTGGCCCCGGTCACGACCATGCGCATGGCACCAGCATCCCCTGTCCCTCCGGCACGCAACAGGCCGGGCCCGCACTCACGAGGAGTGCGGGCCCGGCCCGGTGATGCGTGGTGCGCGGAGCGCGGTACGCGTCAGGCGGGGGTGATGTTCTCCGCCTGCGGGCCCTTCTGGCCCTGCGTGACGTCGAAGTTCACGCGCTGACCCTCCTGGAGCTCACGGAAGCCGGAGGAGTTGATGTTCGAGTAGTGGGCGAAGACGTCGGCGCCGCCGCCGTCCTGCTCGATGAAGCCGAAGCCCTTTTCCGCGTTGAACCACTTAACGGTGCCGGATGCCATGTGAATCTCCCTCTGGGCAGTTTCCGAGACCACACCTCGTGGCCCCGGGGTCGCTGCTCTGGCAATGTCCGGAAATACAAAAGAGTGCTCCCGTAGACGTAAAGGTCGTCTGAGAGCACTCAAGAAGTCTCTGGTAACCAAAACTGCAACTGGTCACCACCGTAGCACAGGGGTCCTGCGAAAAGTCGAGCCGTCGCGCCGGGAAGTCGCCGCGAAAACTGTACGGAAATTCATGCGACAAGTGGAATAAAAAGCGCCGGGCCGGGAAGCGCCCCGAAGGTCGCTTCCCGGC